>DAOSDD010000001.1:0-55413 GCA_035362115.1 Clostridiales bacterium
TTTCCATATTCATCAGTTTGGAGATTGCCAGGTAGGTAACCCATCAGAACCTTTCAAAGCTTCCGGAGAGCATTGGAATCCTACAAACCAGCCACATGGGAACCATGCAGGCGACTTTCCCGTCCTATTCTCAAATAATGGTTATGCAAGGATGTGCTTCTTTACTAATAAATTTAAGGCATCTGATGTCGTAGGAAAGTCAGTAATTATACATGAAAATCCAGATGATTACAGGACACAACCTGCAGGCGCATCAGGAAAACGTATTGGATGTGGAGTAATAAGAAGGCCTTTCGAATAAGAGAGGCTTTTTATATTGATATGTTTTATTTTATTACAGGAAATATATTTTCAAAATTAAAAAATACACTTTTTTTGTTGTATTGTATTAGTTGTATTGTATTATATGTATATATTATACTTTACAGCTTTTTTCATAAACAACTGTTTAAACTTGCATTAAAGTACTAATAATTATACAATGGTGTTGTAATATTAAGGTTTAATATGAAAACATATTATTGATGTGGATTATTATAAATAATAATTACGTTTTATATATTAACAATTATGTTTTATATGTAAAATGTAGTATTTGCTTATTTACATTAATTTATTAATATTATAAGGAGTGATGATTTAACAATGGCAGTTTCTAAAATAATAATTAGAGGAATTCCCGAAAAAGCACCCAGGATAAGTGATACCGGAGATGTAGTATTGATTTTTAAAATACCTGTGGACAAGCTATCAATAAGCAATTCATCAACAAATACTTCATCAACAGATAATTCATCAACAGATAATTCATCAACAGATAATTCGTATTACAGGGTATTTGTTGAAAAGGCCTTGTGGAAAAAGGTTTCAAGAGAGATAAATGAATCAACTTATTATATTATTGAAGGTTTACCCAAAGCAAGTGTAAGTTCAAAAGGGCTGCCTTTCCTATCAGTTCTATGTATTGATGTAAAGGTTATTAATGGTTTTTTGGAAGATGAATCTTCTCCAGGTTCCTTTAAATTCCCGGGAGAGCTTCCTGAAAATACCGAAGCTGTTATTCCTATTTCATCTATTACAATACCCGGTAATATTAATGAACCCAATACAGCCAAGACAAGAGCCTTTAATTATTTTAAAAGACATGGAACATTCCAAAATGCTATAGTTGTGAAAAAAGACACTATGACTCTGGTTTCAGGTTATGCAAACTACCTTCTGGCCAAAGACTTGAATATTGAAATTGTTCCAGTTTCTTATAACCTCATGACAGGAACTCCGTCAAAAGATGAATATGCAATTAAAAGAATTTTGTGGTATATACCCGAAGAAGTTACTGAATTAAATGTAAAAGATATTCTCCTAACAGAAGATGTTCATCTGAATGTGCAGAACTTTGTTTTCAGCATTAATCTCAAGGAAATTTTCAAAAGCAAACTTATAGACACTCCTATTTCAGTAAGGCCGACAAGCGATGGAAAATATAGTCTGGTTACAGGTGCTGCCAGATATTTTGCTGCGAAAATCCTTGATATTGAGAAAATACCTGCAGTAATAACAGATATGACCCATGATGAATTTTTAGAAAATAGGATTATGAAACATCGTAATGATAATGATAGCATCGATAAAGAAAACAAAGCTGCCGACAATAAAAAAGCCGGAGCAGCAGCAAAAAATGAAGGAGAAACTCTCCTTTCATTAATTACAATTCCGGAAGCATTTGCAAGAACAAGACCTAGGCTGGAAAAGATAAAGGAAAGTATGGATTATTACAAAAAACATGGAAAATTCGATAAGCCTGTTGTTATTAAAGGGGATTCTAACCTTTTAATTGATGGTTATAAGAGATATGTCGCAGCAAAAGAGCTGGGTCTTAAATCTATCTGGACTATAAAGGTCAGATAATTCGTCTCAACAATGTGTGTATTCAATATTCAATGTGTGCATTCAGTATTCAATGTGTGCCTTCAGTATTCCACTATTTCTCCATTCCAGAATAAGTAAACATACTTTTCCTTAACCCTCTTATGAAGCAGTTTTTCCAGAACCATTGTGTAATACTGAATCTGTGTTCTATACCTCTCCCTTACCTGCATGATTGCGTCCCGTCCTGCTCCTGGTAATATGTAATCAGTTTTGTAATCCAGGAGCACCAACTCATCATGCTCTTCAAAAAAGCAGTCAATAACGCCCTGAAGAAGTACTGTTTCATGGTCAAGGTCAAGATCATGGTCATGGTCATGCCCTTGAATATTATCCTTCACATTGTTGAATAATTCGCTATAACTCACTTGAATATTGAATGGCACTTCCCTATATATTTTCGTGGAATTCAACATTCTTCTGCCAATGGGCGAAGAAAAAAATCCATATACTTTTTCAAGATTAATTGACTTTGCCTGCTGCTTTGTTAATAAGCCCTTTTCAACCATTACATCGACCTGGCTTTTTATCTGTATAACATCGCCTACCTTGTTTAAATTAAGATGCTGCATTACAAAATGCAGTACTGTCCCAATCTCGGCTGCACTAAGCCCCTTGCTTTCTTCCAGGAAAGCAGGCTTTTTTATAAGGGTCGGAGTAAATATCGAAAACTGTTTGTACTCATCTGAAGTATCAAAAGAAAATCTCCTTTTAAGTTCGGTAACAGATACTTTAATTGGAATACGTGATGCCTCATAGTATTTATATTCCCAGCCCAATCTTCTCTGTATTTCATCGTAATAATTACTGCGCCCTTTTTCAACTGTCAGGATTTCATCTGACATTTTGGTAATTTCCTCAAGGATTTCCTGACTAGCTTGACGAGATTGTTTTTCTTTTTTATCTTCGTCAATGATATCTTCCTTGCGCCAAACTGAAATATCCCATAATTTTAAGTCGGGATGACCACCATCTCTATAGTTTGTTTCAGGAGCAAGAGAGCTGTCACCTTGCTTTGCAGTGATTGGAGAACCGTCCCCCTGCTTCTGAATGGCAGAACAAATCCAATCCAGGTAATTCCTGCCTCGTAAAATAACATGTCCCGGGATTGTATCTTCATCAGCAGAACCAAATTCTCTCCACCGTGAAATGCTTTTGCTTAAGTTTTTTACAGTACCAGTTAGTATCAGTTTTTCTCTTGCCCTGGTAAAGCCTACATATAAAATTCGCATTTCCTCTGATAAGCTTTCTACTTTAATTTGATACCGTAACGCTTCCTTTGCAAGTGTTGGATATGCTATTCTTTTTTCGATATCCACATAGTCGGGTCCAAATCCAAGTTCCTGATGCAGGATTATGCTTTTATTCATATCCTGAAGGTTAAATCCTTTTCCGCAGCCTGATAGTATTACTACAGGGAATTCGAGACCTTTGCTTTTGTGTATGCTCATGATTCTTACTACATTTTCATTTTCTCCAAGGATTTTAGCACTTCCCATATCACCCCTGCCGCTTCTGAGTCTGTTAATAAAATTCACAAAATTAAAAAGTCCCTTATAGCTTGTTTCCTCAAATTTTGCTGCCTGTTCAAAGAGCATTCTGAGATTGGCCTGACGCTGCTCACCTCCGGGCATAGCTCCTACATAACTGAAAAAGCCTGTTTCAGTGTACAGATACCAAATAAGCTCATCAGTAGACATATATAATGCCTTGTCCCGCCATTTTTCAAGAGTTTCAAGAAATACTACGGTTTTTTCCTTTAACTTGCTGACAGTTTTTTCTTCGCTATCGGTTTCAACATCGACGGTTTCAACATCACCGGTTTTAATATTTCCAGTTTCAACATCACCAGTTTCAATATTTCCAGTTTCAATATTTCCAGTTTCAGCATTTTCAGTTTCAGCATTTCCATTAATTGATATGGGACTGCCTTCTTCCCAGTTGCTAACACCGGCAAACTTTCTGAGAGCCTCATAAAGAATTGCCTCCCTATCTGTAAGCCTTATATCTGCAAGTTCATCAGGAGTAAAAGCTACAAACGGTGAACGAAGTACAGCTAGCAGAGGTATATCCTGTAAAGGATTATCAATAACTTGCAGCAATGAAAGGATAATTTGTACTTCAACGGTTTTAAAAAACCCTGTCCCTGTATCTGCATAAACAGGTATACCCTGGCGTGTAAGCTCTTCCACAAATACATCAGACCAGGTTTTAGTTGAGCGAAGAAGTATTACTATATCCCTATATTCTATTGGCCTATAACTCCTGCTGTTTTTATCATAAACTGAAAATTCCCTATCTAATTCTCTATCTAATTCTCTACCTGATTCCCTATCTTCGGAATTAAAGAGTCTCTTGATTCTTTCTGCTACAACTCTTGCTTCACACTGTATATTGTCAAGTGGTTCCTCACCATAAAGAAAATGTGCAGAATCACCCATATCAGTATCAGATTGATAATTATCAGGCGTTTCAGTATTATATGCATCAGTATAGGATGCATAATTGTCAGTTGTATAGTTGTCAGATGCATTAGCACCGGGCATATCATTTTCATGTGTATCAGAGTAATATATGCCGTCAGATTCATGGGGTGATTTTGTATTTTCCCCTTCCTCACTCTCCAGTTCAATAAGATGTAATTCTGCAGTTCCACCTGCTTTTTGTGTTTCTCCGGGTTCTTCGTAGAAAGCACCAGGGTTTAAAGCTTCATTTTCATCATAATTCAGTTCTCCTGCATCCTCAGACATTATCCGGGTGAAAATAAAGTTTATACTGTCAATTACTTCCCTACGGCTTCTAAAATTCTTGTATAACTGAATTTTTCTATATTTATTACCCTTTTCAAGTGAATATGTGTTGTATTTTTCCAGGAACAGTTCGGGTTTAGCCTGCCGGAAGCGGTAGATACTCTGTTTTACATCCCCAACCATAAAAATGTTGGGGGTATCCAGATCATTTCTTGATATCACATTAAGTATTATCTCCTGAACCAAATTACTGTCCTGGTACTCATCAATAAGTATTTCTTCAAATTTATGTTTATATTCCACAGCAACATCAGATGGTAGAAAACTCCCATCAGATTTTTTTTCAGTCAGAATATCCAGGCAGAAATGTTCCAGGTCGTTAAAGTCCAAAAGGGACTTTTCTCTTTTCTTTTCAGCATACATACAGCCAAATTTAATTACCAGTTCAGAAAGGTATTTCAATAGTGGATAGACATGCTGCAAGTCTGCTATAATATCTTTTGAACAAGTAGTGAAAATATCCTCCTGCAGCTTTTTTATTCTTTTCTTTACATCGTCTCTTATGGACTTTACACGTTCCTGCTGCTCCTTATCCACATCTTTTTTGCAGGGTGGAAGTCTTTTAAAACTAAATGATAGGAGACAGTTGTAAAGGACGTCCCAGATGTTCCCATAAATGGTATAAGTGTCAGCGGCAGTACTGGCATTGGTACTGGCATTAGCACCAGTGTCAGCGCTGACAATATTACCGGTATAATCAGCATCGTCGTTAGCATGATCAGCAATATTACCGGTATCATCAGCATCGTTGACAGCATGATCAGCAATATTACCGGTATCATCAGCATCGTCGGCAGCATGATCAGCAATATTACCGGTATCTATGTTTTCAATTAAATCCATACTCAATTTGCAGGTTTTATATAAAGATTCAATCTCATTTTTTTCTTCCTGAAAGTTTAAAAGATAAGGATTTAGGCCTTCTGAAGCCTCAATTATAGTGATGGCCTTTTCCATTATTTCTTTCAGGCTCATCAATTCAATTGCTGTATTTTTTAAAAGTACTCTTCCCCATAATGTTTTGGCAAAATCCTCTTCATCGGTCAAGTTAAAATACCCGGTCTTTTCATTCAGCCAATCTTCAGGCCAGGGATAACTTTGAATAAACTCATATATGGTTAATATCATGTTTTTTAGGGCTTGATCATCCCTATTTCCGCCATAGGACTCAAGAAGGTCAAAGAATTCCTCCTTAAGTTTATCTTGGTCATATATTTCGTCAAACATGTCATCGAGTGTTTCTATTTTCATTAATATGGCTTCAGTCTCATCTGATATTCTGAACCCGGGGTTAAGTCCAATATAATGGAAATTATTTCTAATTACCTCCATACAGAAAGAGTGTATTGTCGTTATGTTGGCCTTATTCAGGAGGGCCAGCTGTCTTTGAAGCAATATTGACCGGGGATTTTTATCAAGGGCTTTAGAAATAGCATCCGCAATACGCTCCCTCATCTCAGTGGCGGCAGCGTTGGTGAAAGTTACTACAAGAAGCCTGTCGATATCAACCGGGTGTTCTTCGCAGGTTATTTTCCTGATTATTCTTTCTACCAAAACCGCCGTTTTGCCTGCTCCTGCTGCTGCTGCCACTAGAAGATTACAGTCTTTTTCTGTTATTGCTTCAAGTTGCTCATTAGTCCATCTGGCTTCTGCCAATTCTTTCAGTCCTTTCCATTCTAGTTTCGCATATCAATTTATACTTTACATTAGTACATTTATGATTATATTTAATGCTTCATTTGGCATTTCGTATTCTACGTTTTGTACTATATTTTACATTTCATATCACACATAACATTTTATAATTATATATGATTCTACTGCATTAACTCAATTTCACTACAAAAAGTCCAATGCTGTTACATTATGCTTTAATCAAATTTTACAGTCTTTTTCATTTTCGGCACAGTACATGTCCATCGAACTCCAAACCTCATCATCATTCCTATCAGTTATAATCCTGTACTTATTATCTTTTAGAACAGGATCAAACTGGCATATTGATTTATAGCTGCAATATTGGCATGAAGTTATATTTTTGTTCTTATATGGGCTAATGGAAATATCACCTCTCATTATTTCCGTTCCCATATTTTCAAGAAGCTTTCTCACATATTTACGGAGTGTATTGAACTGCTCAATAGTAGCTGCTGAAGAATTCTTTCCCAAAATGTCTCCCTTATTTATCCTTGCAGGTATTATGAGAGAAGAACCATCAATTGTCCTGTCCATCTCTTTTATTACTTTCACATCTGCAAGTAAAAGACCTTTCATTTTCAGTTGTTTCATTATAGCTTTTTCAACTTCCTCCTCATCAAACTCCTTTCTATTCCTTATTATAGGATCGTCAATTTTAAAGTATAAAATTCCTCCTGGTATCATAGGAAGTTTAAATTCTTTATTCATCCTATCATTTCTTCTACTATTTTCGTTTTCTTCTCCATCCTCTCTCCAGAGAGCATCAAGATAAGTTATAAGCTGAATCTGAAGTCCATAAAATACATTAGAAAGGCTAAAGTCCTTACTGCCGGATTTATAATCTATTATCCTGATATAAGTACCATCCCCGGTTTCAAGTGCATCAACTCTGTCAATTCGTCCTGTGAGTTTTATTACCTCTCCGGATGGAAGTTCAATATTTATAGGAGGCAGTCCATCCCTGCCGCCAAAATTTATTTCATAACCAACAGGCTCAAAGCCTCCTCTTTTTACATGCTCCACTATAAGCCATACAGCTCTTAAAAGTACTCTATCCAGCCTTTTTACAAGAATTCTGTAACGCTTTGTTCCGTTTTTAATTGGTCCTCCTTGCATTTTCTCCAGCAATTCATCGGATATTTTATGTACAATTCCAGAACACTCTTCTTTGCTGATATTCCGCCAGGATATACCGTTTTCAGCCATGTATCTTGAGAATTCCTCCAATACTGCATGCAGGAACGTGCCGATATCTGGTGGAGTCAGCTGAAAAATTTTGCGTTCTTTTACCTTCAAACCATATTGAATATAATACGAAAAGGGACATGAGGCATATTTTTCCAGCCTGGACACACTGGAATATGCAGGGTTTCCATAGAGTTGAACAGCCTTTTGCCTGCTTACAGGCTCAACCAGATTGGTATAGGCCAGTGCCGACATTGCAGTAGAACATCTATGCCGCCATTTATCATGATTTGCAAACCATAGGTAAACATCCTTCCATAATGGGTTCATATTTTCCCCATCAACGGTCTTTCTTATAATAGAAAGCAGCTCATTAAATGTTGGGTTCCGCCCTGATATGAGCTTCATATCTTCATTATCCATTCCGGAATATACAATATTGTTTTCCTCTAAAATGCTAGGGAAAATCTTCCTTAGCCTTGATATTATTATTGATGGACGCAGTGTTTTGCCTTCGTGGTCAGCTATGGGTACACTCAATTTCAGATATTTTTCCGCTGTAGTTAATGTTGAATATATCATATATTGATCCTCAAAGGCTTTGGTTCTGGTATCACTGGCCAGCTCCATGCCTAGAGATTGCAGTACTCCCCTATCCATATCAGATAAAATCCCTTCTCCATCACCCGGGGCAGGAAACACGCCATCATTTACGCCCAGTATATAAAGAGCTTTTACATCATGGCTCTTTGAGCGCTCTATATTGCCAACCAACACCTGGTCAAGAGCAGGTGGAATAAGACCTATTTTATACTCCCCAAAGCCTATTCCAATTATATTTAAGAATCTTTCAAGTCCAATTCTTTCATCACCCAGCAATTCAACCGTCTGGTCCAGCACTTCCATAGTAATATTCCAGACCTGTCCATATTCCCCGGCAAGAGCCAGCTCACCCTGATTCTCAAATTTATCTAAATACATTTCAATCCTGTCAGGCACTTCCAGATTGCATAGCAAATCAAACAATGCTTCACATATATCACTGGTTGATTTTCTTCCTGAAGCATGGCGGTGAAATTCCACCAGCGGTGCTGTTATTCTTCGGCGTATATCATTTATTTTTATCAGCAAGTCATCATATGCCTGTTTTTCGGACTCTTCCCATATCATATCAGGTATGTATTCCCAGTCATCTTCTCTCGTCCATTTGTTTCCTCTTATTCCACAGGCCAGAACATAGTTTTCAATTAAGTCAATTTCTTCTCTGGGAATACCGGCAAGTCCGGTCTTTAAATATCCGAAAACTGCTTCATATGACCAATTGTAAATGAATATTTCAAATACGGACATTATCATCTGTATGAGGGGATGATGTGTTATATTTCTTTTTTTATCAATGAAATATGGTATACCATACTGTGTAAATATAACTCTGATAAATTTATCATATGTATCCAGATTCCCGCATACAACAGTTACATCCTTATATCTTAAACCTTCATCCCTGCATAAACATATAATATCTCTTGCAGTATGCTCAATTTCCGTGTATATATTTGAAGCCGTAAAAATACTAATGTCCGTTGTTTTACCAGTGTTCTCCTGATACTTTTTATATGGAAAGGCATAGAAATATCTTTCCAGGTGCTCAAGTTCCTGACTGTTCTTAAACCTGTGGTTTTGCCTTTTAAGAATTACAGGAGACTCAACAGTTATATTGTATTCCTCAGCAATTTTGGTCAGTTTCTTAACTACATTTTTTGCAGGATAAAACACATCAACGCAATTGATCCCGATATTGCCATTACTATTGCCATAACCATTGCCTGAACCCGATATCCCATCCGGTCCCGTAACTGAACCAAGAGCATTACCTGTACTTAGACATAATTCTGCAAATTCATCTACCAGACAGTCGGTACAAAGACATATATTAATTCTGGAAACTTTCGTCATAAGCTTAGCAATTACTTTATACTCCTGAGATGTAAAACCGGAAAATTCATCAATCCAGATTTCCGCTCCATCAAACATAGTGGTTTCATCAAGTTTTTCGTAAAGCATTGTTAAGTCATCATCTGCATCTTTATACTTGTCACCGATGATGTTTTCATACTCCTTATAAATCAATGCCAGCTCTTTAAGCTTTTGACCTAATAAAGAATTTGTTCTGTTTGCTTCAATTTTCTCAATGTCATCTATATTCTCAGTGTTCTCAATATTGTCAATGTTCTTAATATTCTTAGTACCATCTATATCCTTAGTATTCTCTACACTCTTAGTGTCCAATCTTTCGCAGGCCTTTTCAAGAGCATCCGGCGTTATATTATATCTCTTAAACTCTGCAATCATTTCACACATAGTATTAACAAACCCCTGTTGTTCTGCAGATTTAGTGAATATTTTCAACTGGCCTTTCATGTTTTCAAGTATTTTATGTATTATCATACACTTACCGGCTGAGTTTATCCGCACAAATGTGATTCCGCCCACCTCATTGAAAACTCTATAGGCCATTCGTCTGAAACTTAAAACTTCTGTTTGAATTATACCGCCGGATCCCATTGTTTTTACAAGGTTCCTTTCAGCCTGCAGTGAAAACTGTTCAGGCACCAGCAATATAAGAGAATTTGCCGCTCCGCTTTCAATCCTTGACTTTATTTCATTAAGGCAATAATAGCTTTTGCCAATGCCGGCCCTACCATATATAAACCGCAAGCTCATATGCAAACCCTCCGCAAACTCCGCAGCGTATTATTTCAAGCTCCAGTTCCTGCCGCCTCTCTGCCTATTATTCCAAATTCCCTTCCCAGATCCTCCAGAACATTAAGTACTTTGTCCAGTTGTTCAGTAGTGTGGTTTGCCATCAGGCTCATCCTTATTCTTGCCAGCTTTTTAGGAACTGCCGGATACAATACCGGATTGACATAGATATTTGCTTCGTGCAAACGACGGCATATCTCCTTAACTATAAAATCATCACCTATTATCACAGGGAAAATAGCTGTCTGCGAATTGCCAAGGTTAAAGCCAAGATCCAAGAGATTCTTTCGGAAATAATTTATATTTTCCCATAATTTTTCTCTGAGTTCAGGTTCATTCTCTATTACATCAATTGCAGCAATAAGTGATGCGGTTACCTGTGGTGTCATAGCAGTAGAGAACATATATGTCCTTGAATAAAAGTTCAAAAGTTGAACCAGATTACTGTTTGAGGCTATAAATCCTCCAACCCCTCCCAGTCCCTTGGAAAATGTCCCTGCTACAATATCAACTTTTCCTTCAACATTGCAATATTCGGGTGTTCCTTTTCCATTTCTGCCAATTACTCCAGTGGCATGCGCCTCATCTACCATAACATAGGCACCGTAATACTTGGCAATTTCAATTATTTTATCCAGGGGCGCAATATCTCCATCCATGGAATATACCCCATCAACTGCTACAAGCTTTGTCCTGTACTTATCCTTAACCCTTTTTAAAATATGTTCAAGTGAAGCCAGGTCATTATGCTTGAAAACTTTTAAATTCGTATTTTTGCACCCATCTATTATACTTGCATGAGCCAGCATATCCAATATGGCAATATCTTCACTCTGAAGAAGAGAGAGCAATGTCCCGGCGTTGGAGCCAAAACCTGATGTGTATATGATTGCTGCTTCACAGCCCTTAAATTTTGCTATTTTTTCCTCAAGCTCAATGTGTATATCCAGCGTCCCTCCCAGAAGCGGTACACTTCCTGCACCTGCGCCATATTTATCAAGTGCCTCTCTCCCTGCGGCAACTACCTTCGGATGCCTGGTCAGGTTGAGGTAATCATTTGAAGCAAGATAAATCATTTCCCTCACTTCACCAGTATAGGGATCCAGCACTCTCCTGATAGGCTCAGACCCATCAAAAGCAACCCTTTTATACTGCATGTGATGTTTTGCTCTAATATCTCCCATAAAATCACTAAACAAATCAGCTCTACCCATAATATCAACATCAGGTACATTCATAAAGTCCGCCATACTTAGCTTAGTTGAATCCATATTATTCCTCCATTTAAAACTTGCTCTTAGTTATATCTTAATTATTTCTAATTTATACCTAACATTATACCATAAGAAATCAATGTGTAAAATAGTAATACTGCTTAACTGCTTAAACTTTCCAATTCAACTAAAATTTGTTAAATATGCAGATTCTCAAATATCTTCTCCACTTCTTCCTCCAGTAGCGGAGCATAAAATAAAAAGCCCTGGCCCTTATCACATTTGTATTTTTTCAATACTTCCAGTTGTTCAATAGTTTCAATCCCTTCAGCCACTACTTCCAGGTTAAGTTCATGAGCCAGTTTAATTAAAGATTTTAGAATGACCTCGTCATCATTTATATTAGATATATTCTGTATAAGCGTCTGATCAAGTTTTACAGTATCAATGGGCAATTGTTTAATATAATATAGAGATGAGTAACCGGTTCCAAAATCATCCAATGCAATCCTAAACCCCAGATTTTTAATATGCTTTAGCACATTAATTGCAGCATTAATATCTGTCATTACAGTTGTTTCAGTAATTTCAAATTGAATTTGCTCATGTTGAATTCCTGTGATATCCGCCAATTCTATCATATTCCGGAGCAAATCAGTATGGAAAATACACTTTCTTGAAAGGTTTATCGACATTAACACAGGGGGAAATCCCTTTTTGCTCCACCGCTTTTTTTGTTCAAATGACTCCTTTACCACCCAATAACTGATATCTAAAATATAACCTGTTTGTTCCGCAATGGGTATAAAATACGCAGGAGGTATATATCCCTGTTCTGGGTTCATCCACCTTAATAAAGCTTCCACACCCGCTATTTTTCCAGTATTCAGGTCTATCTGAGGCTGGTAATGAATAGTGAACTCATTATTTTGTATGGCTTTACCCAGTTGATTAGCAATGTTTGTATACTGAGATTCTTTCTCCTTCATTTCCTGAGTATAAATACAGTAATTGCCTCTTACTGTTTCTTTAACATTATACATTGCAGTATTAGCATTCTTGAGTAATGTTTCAAGATCACGGCCATGTTCAGGATAAATAGCTATGCCCATACTTGCTGAAATATAGAATTCATGTTTATCAATAACCCAGGGTTCCTTTAAACAAAGTCTTATTTTTTCTACTTCCGATATTATTTCAGTTTTATTTTTTACACTGGTCAAGACGGCAACAAATTCATCTCCCCCTAACCTTGACACTATATCAGGAGATTTTATGTATTTCTGCAGTATGCTTGAAACATGTTTCATAAGCTTGTCTCCTGAAGTGTGTCCCAGCAAGTCATTAATATGTTTTAAATTGTCTATTTCTATGAACAATACTGCCATTATTCCACCTGTTGAAGACTTTTCATTAATAATAGAATTAAAACTTGATATAAGCATAAGGCGGTTTGGCAACCCTGTTAAAGCATCATAATATGCCATATTATACATTATATTTTCCAGCTGTTTTCTATAGGTAATATCAGTACCTGCACATAATATTCCCGATATGCTTCCATCATAGTTATAAAGAAGACTGATATTCCATAAAACATCCAGTAACTTTCCATCCTTGCATACTATTTGGCTCTCATAATTATATAAAAATTTACCTTCTTGTATATCGTTTAAAACAGTTAACATATGTTTTCTTTTCTCATGTGGAATAAAAATATCTATCCACTTTTTGCCTGAAAATTCATTTTCCTTGTAGCCTGTAATTTTTGTAGTATATTGATTCAAACGCATCATTATGCCATCATTATCAAGTACAACTATAATGACTTGTGCATTATTCAGTATACTTTCTGAAAACTCTTTTTCCATTCTCAAGTGCTCCTGAAGTTGAATTTGTTCAGTTATATCCGTATGTGATCCTGCTATTCTGACAGCGCTTCCCTGTTCGTCCCATATTCCTACACCTCTGCTTAAAATCCACAGGTATGATCCATCTTTGCAGTACAATCTATAAGTATTTTTATATATTCCTTTTTTCGAAATTTTGTAATTATTTAAAGTTTTTAATGCTCTGTCCCTATCGTCAGGGTGCATAATAGCGAGTAATGAATTATGGGTATTATCCAGTTCTTGTGGATCATAACCCAATGCTTTTTTCCACTTGGTTGAAAAATAATAAACGTCATTCTGAACATCCCAATCCCAGATACCATCATTTGAACCTTCTACTGCCAGTTCATATCTTTGCTCGCTTATTATTAAAGCATTCCTGTGCTTTTCCAACTCATTGAACTGCTGCCTCAACTCCTCTTCAATGGCTACCAATTCTTCATGTGTTGAACTTAATTCATCATATGTCTCATACGTTTTTTGCATGGCATTTTTACATAATTTGACATTTCTATGAATAACAATAAATATTAGGACAGTAGTTATAATTATATGTAAACCATTTTTAATTAGCTCAAAATACCTATATGTATTTATATCCGGGATTAGCAAGTCTAAAACATATTCCAGCAGAAACTCCAATAAGATGTCAGTAAAGCCATATATAAGAGCAAATTTAATAGCCGTTTTCAAAGGATTAATTTCCTTTTTAAATTCTGAAATATCAGGGATAGCATAATAATAATTATTATTATTATAATTATTACTATGTATAGTACTAATTGCTTTACGAAACACCTTATGTAACATATACCGCCCCTATTCCTATATTCCTATATTCCTATACTCTAATAATCATGTTCCAGTTTACCATATATGTCATTATATTTCAACGACAATTTCCCAATTTACCTATTATTTCCCCAGTTTATCTGTTATATCGACAAAATTTGCAGATGGAATTATCAAATGTGAAAGATATTTAGATGAAAAAAGGATGGGCTTAACCCATCCTTTTTAATTTTTTATCAATTTTGTGGAGGACTGTCCCCATTGATTTTTAATTGTGGAGGACTGTCCCTATTGATTGTCATTTCCTATTGTCCAGGAATTAATTTTTAGCTATTTTCTATCTGAGACTTTATTTTTAATCTTTTTTAGTATAAACTATTCATGTAAATTATTTATTTTTTTTCAGTCATTGGAGAATCATCCCCAATGACTTTATTTTTCTTATTACCTGTTCCATTTGTCATAACCATCCTGTATAATCTTTGTAAGCTCATCAAGTCCTATTGATTTTACAGTGTTTACATAACTGTCCCATTTGTCAAGAGGTTCTTCACCAATTATAAACTTGGCAATCATCTGCTCAACATAGGTATTTATGTCGTTTTTCAGGAAGTTCATTCTTTCAGCTTGTTCCTTAGTGAAACGTACAGTGTTTGGATATACTGGTATTGTGTATGGGAAGTATTGTTTTTCACTTTCAGTAGCTTTAAGTAACAATAATGGGTCGGTATTTGGAACTGCATCAGTTACAACCCATCCAAATCCACCAGGCATTACATGCTTACTTATATATTCTACAGGATTTAAACCTTCTACTTTAGATTCTCTAGTATAAGTTTTTCTTGATGCATCATCGAAATACCAGTTATAGTCAAGTATTCCAAGGAAGTTACTCAATCCGCAAATTCCTTCTACGTTTTCATCAACTTTTCTGAAGAATACATCTGCCCACCTAATCATAGCTTCCGGATATTTACATTTATTTGTTAATGCAAATGAACCAGTGAAAACTCCAGGATACTCTGCTGTTACTTTCTTGTTGTTACTTGCGGAAGTTAATGGTGAAATTAACTCATATGGAGCAGATTGACCGGGGTTTAATGATGAAGATAGTGAGATTGCACTTATGCCCATAGTCCCTTCCTTATACTTGGCTATATATTGCTGCATAGTTTGAGTAAACATATCATGGTCGAGTAAATTCTCTGAATAAAGCCTTCTCATATATGCAAGGTAGTCTTTGAAGGCAGGTTGAACAGGGTTAAATACAACTTTATTGCCAACAAGATCAAAGCCTGCTCCACCGGCCTGACCACTGAAGGCAGCATAGAATATTGGATGCAATATTCCACCGATACTTCCAGCACCGGCAGGGTTCTGTTTCCAATAGGATAATGGTATTTCATCATTCTTGCTATTTCCATTTGGATCCTTTTCTTTGAAAGCTTTGAGCACATCATAGAACTGGTCTACAGTTGTAGGTTTGCTCATCCCAACATTTGCTAGCCATTCCATATTAATGTACAAAATATTTGCTGCCACTGTCTTAGTTCTCACTATATAAGGTAAAGAATAAATATGTCCATCAGTTGCTGTTATTGCTTTCCTTATATCGGGATTTTCAGTAAGTATCTTTTTAATATAAGGTCCATATTTATCAATGTACTTATCCAGCTGTAAAAATACCCCCTGAGGTCCATAAGTTTCTTCATCCTGTATGGTTATTCCGCCTTGATAGAATACATCAGGATAATCACCACTTGCAAATGTCAGGCTCTTTTTTTCCGGATAACCTGTTGCTAATGGAGTATCAAAGTCAAAGCTTATATTTGTAAGCTTTTCCATTCTCTTAAATACTTCCATGTCTTTCCATTCGCCATGGAGCGGACTCTTTGATCCCATAAGCTTTAATGCAACTTTCTCTTTTGTAATAGGGAATCCAGTAGCGTTAATGTAAGCAGGAATATCATCTTTCTTTGCAGTTGCTTCTTGATTCTTCTGCGTTTGTTCTTTTGTAGCTTCCTCTGCCGTAGTAGTTGTGATCTCTTTTGAGCTAGTTGCTTTTTCTATAACAACACACCCAGCCATGCTTCCTGCAACCATCGCAAGGATTACAACGATTGGCAGCAGATTTTTCAATGCTTTGAACTTTTTCATTAACTAATAACCTCCTTAAAAATTTTTTACTAATATTATCTTTTTTGTAAAAACCTGTTGTCGTTTATCCTTTAATAGCACCTACCATAATACCCTGTACAAAATATTTTTGTATGAATGGATATGCTATAAGTACAGGGGCGGTAGATACTATTATGACCGCATATTTAATCATATCTGCAATTTTAGCCTGCTTGGCAATTGCTTCGATTTCTTCACCGGTTTTCATCATCTCGGTGCTCATTTCATTTAGAATAAGAATTTCTCTCAATATAAGCTGCAAAGGAAACTTTTCTCTGTCTGATATATACATCAATGCTAGAAAATAGCTGTTCCAGTGACTTACCCCGTAAAACAAGGCAATAACTGCAATAATTGGAGTAGAAAGAGGCAAAACGATTGTAAGGAATAACCT
This sequence comes from Clostridiales bacterium, assembly GCA_035362115.1. Classification (GTDB taxonomy): domain Bacteria; phylum Bacillota; class Clostridia; order Acetivibrionales; family DUMC01; genus DUMC01. The sequence goes on from DAOSDD010000001.1 coordinate 16,853, forward strand.
TGTATTTGAACAGCCATCTATTTCCGCTGCTTCTTTCATTTCATTTGGTATATTTGATTGGAAATATGTCCGTGTTATTATAATATTATACATACTTGCAGCTCCTGGTAGTAATAATGCCCAGATTGTATCCCTCATGCCAAGGCCTTTAATAATAAGGTATGTGGGAATAATACCGCCACTGAAAAACATTGTAAAGGTAAAAAGGCCCATGAAAAGATTTCTTCCATAGAAATCCTTTCTTGATAAAGAATAAGCTGCAGGGAGAGTCACAATAATATTTACTATAGTACCAAAAAAAGTATAAAAAATGGTATTTCTATAACCTGTCCATATTTCCTTATCTTTGAATACTCTCAGATACCCGTCAAAACTTATGCCTTTTGGCAGAAGCAAAACTTTGCCTTGATTTACCAGGTCTGGGTCGCTTATAGAGGCACTAAGTACAAATATCAATGGATATATTTCTACTATCAGGACAAGGGTCATAATAATAACATTTATTATATTAAAAGCTTTATCAGATTTTGATTCTTTAATTACACTCATATCATGTTCTTCCTCCTTGTATAATAGTTCCTGTTTCTGTACACAGCCGCAAAGCTGGTATCAGGGACTCATTACTTTATTCCGTACCAATTGTATATATTGTACCTATTACCACAGACTTGTTTCATTCAGCTTTTTCGCAATATTGTTAACTATTATAAGTAAAGTAAAATTAATTACCGAGTTAAAAAACCCTACTGCCGAAGAAAAGCTGTATTGAGCATTCAATAAGCCCATCCTATATACATATGTTGATATTACATCAGAAGTTTCCATATTTAACGAATTCTGCATGAGGAATACCTTTTCAAATCCTACATTCATAATGCTTCCACTGTTAAGAATCAGTATAATAACCATCGTTGGCATTATTCCAGGTATATTAATATGCCTTATACGTTGAAGCCTCGTTGCTCCATCTACTATTGCAGCTTCATGCAGTTGAGTATCGATTCCACTTAAAGCTGCAAGGTATATAATTGAGCTCCATCCGGCACTTTGCCAAACTCCAGTCCAAACATATATACTTCTAAACATGCTGGGCTTAGACATAAAAGGAATCGGTTCTCCTCCAAGAGCTTTTATTATGCCATTAATAATACCATTGGAAGGTGCAAGAAATGCAAGGATCATACCTACCATTACAACTGTTGAGATAAAGTGTGGGGCATAAGTTACATTTTGTACAAGTTTCTTAAATTTCTCATTCTTCAATTCATTAAGTAGTAATGCCAGTATTATAGGTATGGGAAAACCTGCAGCCATGGAATATAAAGCAATTCCTACAGTATTTTTTATCAAAAGATTAAAATAATAAGATTTGAAAAAATAGTTAAAGTGTTTCATACCTGTCCAGGGACTTCCCCATATTCCTTTGGTAGCAATAAAATCCTTAAATGCTATCTGTATACCATACATAGGGCCATAATGAAATATTAGGAAGTATAATAATGCCGGTAATATAAATATATATAATTCATAGTTTTTAATTACTTTTTTCCATACATTATTCCCTTTTTTTATAGGTTTTATTATTGCATTTGCATCAAGTTTTGTATCAAGACTTGCAACTGTATTTGTGTTTTGCATCATATCTTAAGCTCAGCTCCCTTTTTATACAGCTTTCTGGTTTATGTTGTTTGTTTTTCTGAAGAGGTAATCACATTGACTCACAAGTAAAGAATATCATTGAAATATAAAAGTGTAAATTAGTTTTTGTGGAAGATATTTGTTTTTGTTGCATATAGATTATAATTATTAAATAGAAAATAGAGCGTTAAGGAGAATAAAAGAGATTTTAAGGGATTAATCAATATTTTTTATACAAAAGCACTTCACCTCTTCAACTACCTATTGGTTTTCTTTGCAGTTGTTTGTTTTTCTTGCAGAATACAGTTCCCTGTACTGACCAGGAGTAATTCCTTCAGTTTTCTTAAATTTCTTCATGAAATATGTCAAATCAGTATATCCAATCTCCTGAACAATGCTTTTTATTGGCATATCAGTAGTACTTAAAAGTTCTCTTGCTTTTTCCATTTTCAAATTTATAACATAATCGGTAAATGTATAATTTGTTTGTTCTTTGAAAAATCTGCTTAAGTAATAAATTGAAAAGCCGAACTCATCAGCTACACTTTCCAGGCTTAGATTAACATCATCAAAGTTTTTGTTAATATATTCCAGTATCTGGTTGTTTAATTCTTCGCTTTTAGTATTCTTTCTTTCTTTTATATAATCGCACAACTTTGTAACAATTATTTTAGTTTCCTTTTCCAGTTCTTCTATTGTTGTGAACTTCATTAATTCTTCTATATCATAATCTACATTGGTTATTTTCATTTCATTAATAGTCTTTATTATCATATTTACTATATCATAGTAAATGTACTTTATCATTAAGACAGAAGACTGGTTTTTAGCCACATTGTTAAGCATTATCTCCAGTGCTTCAATAGCCACAGCTTTATCGCCTTGTTTCAAGCTCTGCACAAATCGCAGTTGGTCTTCTAATGGATACCAAAATTGCTGCTGCTGAGATTTTACAATATCATTAAACATTAATATGCCCTGTCTGCTTCTGACTTTATTCTCTTCCAGAGCAGCATAAGCTTCAATAAAGGAACGGTTTATTTTATTCATATTATTATATAGTTTGCCTCCGCCAATAACAACATTTTCCTCGGTTGCATCTTCCAACAACTGCTTTATCTTATAGGTAAACTGCAGGTAATCTTCATCCTGATCCTGACTGATATTTAGGTTAAGGATTAAAGCTATAGAATCATCTTGAAATAATTCTACAGGATATACATAACCATCTGCGTTGAACTTTTCTTCTATAACCTCAAACACCTTATCTTTAAACACCCTGGTATGCCTTTCTTCAGTTTTTATTCTTTTATCCACTATTGCCACAGCAAAAGAAAATCCAGTTAATTTAATATTGGAAAACACAATAAGACTCTTCATGGTTCCTTCATTAAGTACTTCACCTTTTAAAAGCTTTGTCAGGATCTGCTCTCTTATAAATGGTCTCTGCATATTTATCTGTGCTTGCAAGCTCTTGTTCTGCATTATTGCAGTTTCAACAGTGTGACCAATTCTTTCTATCTCATCCCTTCTCTTATTTCTATTACTCATGTTCTTATTCTTATTACTCTTATTCCTATTACTTTTATTCCACATGCTCCTATTCCACTTGAAACCTCTTATAATATCAAGACAATTATTATAGTTATTATTAGAATAATTATTTGAATCATTACTGGAATAATTATTAGAATCATATAATAAATCAGATGTTTCATCAAGTGATACATTATATGATTCATTTGGTTCCGGCCATTGAAGTGTAATAAAATTCATAAGTTTTCCGATAGGTTTGTAAAGTTTGGTTGAAAAGGCAACTGCTAATATAGCTCCGAATGCAAGTATTATTAAAAACGCCTCAAGTATTAGTGTCTTAACATTTATTAACTGCTGAAAAAACTGTGCTCCAGGTATTGCAGCTACAAATTTAAGGCCTGTATTTTCTGAAGTTTGAATTATTAAAGAAACATTTTTATTTCCAAACTTTGCATCCATTATGCCGTTTTTCTCAGTAGTCCTTATAAAGTCTATATCTTCCGATGCCAATTTAAATGATTTATTTTCAGATAATAATACTGAATTGTTTTTATCCAGAATTATCATACTTCCTTTTATATTACCAATAAAATCCTTAAACAAAGCTCCTATAGTTGACTTCTTTATAAGGAAAATAATTGCTCCATAAGGGTCATAGTTGCCATAGGAAACAGGGTAAATATAAGTTATTAGTTCTACATTTTGGGAATTAGCCAGGCTAAGTTTTTCTTCTCCTATAAATTTGGAGAATTTTAATGCTTCTATTTCATTAATAAAGTTTTGTTCTGCTTTTTTATCATATTTATAGACATTTCTTGCAAGAGTAGATAAAGTACTTTGACCACTTGCAGAATATACATTACCTGTACATTTCAAGTACATATAATAATCGTCAATAAAGGCATTTTGCGCTTTATACATTCCCAACTGATAAAGGCCTTCTAATCTTTTATATTCGTTGCTGCTCATATTATTAGGGGTTAGTTTATTGTCAACATTTATTCTCAAAGCAAGGTCTTCCAGTTCCTTAATCCTTAAATCCAAATTATTCTTTAACTGGGCTAACTTATATTTATTAGAAGCTTCAATCTCTTTCCGTATATTTACAACTGAAATGTTATATAACAAACCTGTCATTATAATTAGAGGGGTAGCTACAATAAGGAAATATGAAATTAAGAGCTTATATTTATATAATGTGTCTGTCTTCACAATTTTCCCAAGCATAATAACAACCTCCGATTTAAGAGAGATGCATCATTCCTTAATACAATTGGACATTCCTCAACATTAAAAGAATACCTCCTACTTGTGAGAGGTGTGTCCCTTCTCTAATTATATAAGTATGCATCTTAAAAGGCAAGCCGTTTTTTTGTGGGAGCATACAACTCATCTATTCACTCAGTTCTCCCCACTCCATATAAAGAGAATCAAGGTTAAGATTAAGTTCATCCTTTTCTTCCAGAAGAGTTTGAAGGCTTTCGTAGTCACTTGCCCTCTGCTCCATTTCTATTTCAATATCCTTAAGCCGTTCCTCAAGAATCAATATATCTCTTTCAAGCTCACGCAATCTTCCGGCAACCTGTCTTTCTCTCTTGGACTTCCACCCCTTGTTTTCAATGGCTTTGTTATCTTTATTTTTTTTATTCTTTTCTGTATTGTTATTCTTTTCTGCATTGTTATTCTTTTTAGCATTGTTATTCTTTTCGGCATTGATATTCTTTTTAGCCTTGATAATTACTGTCTCTGTAGTTTTATTATTATTTACCGTTTTCCACTTTCTGTATGATTCATATGTGCCTCTAAAGTCAGATATGCTCCCATCTTCCATGTCCCATATCCTTGTGGCAAAGCGGTTTACAAGATATCTATCATGGGAAACAAACAACAATGTTCCATCATATCCATCAATAGCTTCCTCTATCCATTCCCTTGAGACAATATCAAGATGGTTTGTAGGTTCATCAAGAATCAGAAGGTTTATATCGCTATTCATTAGAATACATAGTTTTAATCTGCTTTTTTCACCTCCGGACAAAGTGCTTACCTGCTTGAACACTTCCTCACCTTTAAAATGATATGCTGCCAGACGGTTTCTTGCAGCTTCTTCACTCACAATAAGGGCATTCCTCACAGTATCAAGAACAGTTAGTTCAGGATTATCAAATACAACAATTTGAGGAAGGAATGCATACTTTATGCTTGTCCCAATCCTTGAAAAACCTGAATCAGGAGTCTCTTCCCCTGTTATTAGGCGAAGTAATGTTGTTTTACCGCATCCATTATTGCCAATAAGACCTATCCTGTCTCCTTTTTCTACAGTAAGGTTTATATCATCTATAATACATCTGGCATTAAATGATTTGCGCAGTCCCTTTATAACAATAACATCATTACCTGCAAACCTTATCCCCTTGAATACGGATTTGATCCCTTTTTCTCTTGTTGGCCTATCTGTCCTTTCCATTTTTTCAATTCTTTTTTCAATAGCAAAAGCTCTCCTGTGCATGGAGGGGTTATCCGCTACACTTGCCCATTGATGCATTTTTCTTGCAGCTTCTTCAAGCTGCCTGATTTTTCTCTGTTCCTGCTCATATTGCTGGAGTTTCTGCAAGTATCTGGATTCCTTTTCTTTTACATAATAACTGTAGTTTCCTTCATAAAACTCCGCTTTTCCATCTACAATTTCAACAATTCTCTGTACTACTCTGTCAAGGAAATATCTGTCGTGGGATATTGCCAAAACCGTACCTTTATATTGAGAAAGATAATCCTCCAGCCATTCCGTCATATTAATATCCAGATGATTTGTGGGCTCATCAAGAAGAAGTATTACAGGGTTCTGCAATATAATTCTTCCAAGATTAATCCTTGTCTTTTCACCGCCGCTCAAATGGATAAATAATCTATCCTGCATATCCTTGTCAATACCTAACCCGTTGCAGATTTTTGCAATATCACTATCAATGGTGTAACCACCCATAGCTTCAAATTCAGTCTGCAGAACACCGTATCTTTTTACAATTGATGGTTGTGAAGATAAAGCTGAAGAAACAGCTAAAGAAGTATTCGAAGCAGCATTCGAAGTAGCATTCGAAGAAACAGCCATCAATTTCTCAAGTTCCTTCATCTCATTCTTAATATTTGATAGTCTTTCAAAGGATGTCTTCAATACATCCAACACTGTATAATCATGTGGATATTCAGGTATCTGGTCAAGTATACCGGCTTTACCCGATAAATTTACAGTACCATCATCATATGCTTCCACCCCCGACAATATTTTGAATAAAGTCGTCTTCCCTGCTCCGTTTTTCCCAAGCAAGCCAACTTTTTCACCCTTATACACCTCAAAAGTCATGCCTTTTAAAATGTGCTCCGATCCATAATATTTATGCACTTCCCGCACAGCAATATCCAAAGCAACCACTCCAATCAAAATCGCGTCCAATATGTTTGAAACGCATTTGAAACACACTAATAAAAGGATATCAATGAATCAGTAGATATGCAACTATAAGTTATTATATGTGTGCATTTACTGAATTTGATGAAGTATTTACCAGGGGCTGTCGTTACAGTGCTTAGAGCCTTTAAATTCAGCTACAGGCAAAATCAAACTCACAAAATAATCTGAATAAAAGAATTGTAATTATTTTGTTCAAACACTAATTTTGCTCTTCCTTCGCTCAGATACTGAGAAACTCTTCAGCATAAAAGGAATACCTGTTACTTGAGAGAAGAGTTACCCCTGCCTAGCTACAGAACTTTCACTTATGCCACTTACCAATATTTTCTTCAAATAAATTAAATGCACCCTTAATATACCGTATTTAATAATATGCAGAAAATTCATACTTGAATTTTTTATTCATTTTCAGTTTGACAAAGAATTAACAATGTTCTATTCTTAAAATATAACATAATGATAACTAAAAAAGCAAAGACTATTCCATAGTTTATAACTATTTTGTAGTTCATAACTATTTTATAGTTTATAACTGTTTTGTAGTTCATAACTATTTTGTAGTTTATAACTATTTTGTAGTTTATAACTATTTTGTAGTTTATAACTGCCTTGTAGTTTATTACTATCCTATAGCCTGAAATATATTAATCTGGAACATATTAATTATAATATTTAATATTGGAGGTAAAATTATGTGGGAACAAAATATTAACATTAATGAAGTAAGAGAAATTAGATGTAAGACTACTGCTTACCTTGGAGCAGGAGCCATGGAAAAAATGAATGATATCGCAAAAGAGCTAAAAAAAATGGGCGCAGACAAGATTATTGCAGTTACCGGCAAGTCTTCATATAAGAAAACCGGTGCATGGGATTATGTGGAGAAAGCATGTCTTGAAAATGCGATCGACTGGATTATATTCAACAAAATTTCACCCAACCCATCATCAATTGATGTTGATGAAGCAACAAAAATGGCTATTGACTTTGGAGCAAAAGCTGTTATTGGTATAGGGGGAGGAAGCCCTATAGATGCTGCCAAGAGTGTTGCTATAATGGTAAACTATCCTCAATATACAACAGCCGACCTTTATGAATATAAGTTTACTCCTGAGAAAGCTCTGCCCCTGATTGCAGTAAATACAACACATGGTACCGGGACAGAGGTTGACAGATTTGCAGTTGTAAGTATTCTTGATAAGCAGTATAAACCCGCTATTGCATATGATATAAGTTACCCTCTATATGCCATAGATGATCCTAAACTTATGTTAGGTCTGCCTAAAAGCCAGACTATTTATACATCTGTAGATGCTGTAAATCATATTGTTGAAGCATGTACCAGTGTAGTAGCAAGCCCATATACAGTACTTTTAGCTAAAGAAACAGTACGTCTGATAGAGAAGTATCTGCCTAAAGCCCTTGAAAATGGTCAGGATCTTGAAGCAAGATATTATCTGACATATGCATCAATGATTGCAGGTATCTGCTTTGATAACGGTATGCTTCACCTAACTCATGCTCTTGAGCATCCCTTAAGCGCAGTCAAGCCTGATCTGGCTCATGGTCTTGGATTGGCTATCCTGCTTCCCGCAGTAGTAAAGAACATATATCCTGCATGTGGGGAAATTCTTTGCGATGTTCTGGCTCCTATAGTACCAGGTCTCAGTGGGCAAGCTTCAGAAGCTGAAAAGGCCAGCAAGGGAGTTAAAAAATGGCTGGCAAACGTTGGAATTACAGAGACTCTATCAACTCTTGGTTTTACAAAAGCTGATGTAGATAAGCTTACTCATCTTGCGTTTACAACACCAAGCCTTGGACTTCTTTTGAGCTTATCACCTGTAAAAGCAACAGAAGAACTGGTAGCAGGAATTTATTCAGAATCACTATAAGTATTATCGCGAGTATTATTGTGAGCTAATCAAGAGTAGCGTTATGTGTATAATATAGGTTAATCTCACAATTTGATATAAATTGAGCATATATTCATTGGATGGCTATAATTTTAAAACCTTGTGCCCTTTTTGGATGCAAGGTTTTTTCTAATCCTAATTTAATATTTCTTCATATTTGATAGATGCACCCAATAATCAATCAGTCATTTGACATGTTTTGGCAACACTATTCAGCTACTTTGTATGAATAAACTACTTACCATTAGTAAATAATTACTGCTGAATAGCTTTTTGTTATATTAATATAATATTATAAAGTATATAAGGCAAAATGGAGGGGTTCTTTGACAGGTTTCTATAATGAAAAAAGATGGGTAAAGCTATCTTTAGCACTTATCATTGCACTTTTTACTATAATAAATGTATATTCAGTACTCAGATATAATGATTATTTTCTGCTGGGAAGTATTGAGAAGGCTGATAATGACGATGTGAAGTATATAGGAAGTGCTTGGACACTTTTAGAAAAGGGTATGCTTACATATCACGATGTTAACGTCCCTACTGTTTACATAATGCCAGGCCATACCATTATAATCGCAGCCATTACGGGAATATTCGGAAAATATGGCGGGATTACAGCTTTCAGGCTGTTTCAAGTTCTGCTTCAAGCATTGTCCATACTTTTAGTATTTTTAATCGGCAGAACAGTTTTTAACAGTTCAGTAGGTATTATAGCAGCATTTATAAATGCAACATACGTTTCTGAAATATTTGTTACCGGGACAATACTTACTGAGGTTGAATTCAAATTCCTGCTTCTATTGCTTGTATATATATCAATTAATGCAATAAAGACAAAAAAAACAAGGTATTATATAGAAGGTGGTATAGTGTGGGGTATTGCATGCCTTTTCAGACCTACAATTGCATTATACCCAGTTGCAATACTGGCAGCATGGCTTATATACAAATACTCTTTCAAAGAAATATTTAAATTCAGCATCATAGTCTTGGTGATTTTTGCTGCTATTATGTCTCCATGGTGGATCAGAAACTACATTGTCTTCAATAGATTTATTCCTCTTACCCTCTCATCCGGTAATCCATTTTTGCAGGGGACATACATAAATTATGACCAATCCAAGGATTATACACCATACACCCCTAGCAAGGATGTAATAGAAACTAATGAAATTGAAATGAAAACAGGAATATATCGATTGAAAACATATTTTGTAAAATATCCCCTAAAATATATATATTGGTACACTTTTGGGAAATCATGGTACTTATGGAACTACCCTTTTTACTGGAAGGAAATCTTCGGTATATCTGTAACAATGGCAACAGTGCACCATCATTTAATTCTAATTGCAGGTATACCAGGAATTATTTCAATTTTTGGTAACAAGAGCCTTGAAGGGATATTTTTAATAACGGTAATATTGTACTTTTCTCTTTCATACTTACCCTTTTACACATTTTCAAGGTACTCTTATCCTATGATGCCGCTAGTAATGCTTTTTTCATCATATGCAGTATTCAAACTGTATAAAGGAATATCCGCAATGTGCAGGACTGTCCCCTGAATGTACAGGACTGTCCCCGAATGTACAGGACTGTCCCCGACTAAGAATTAGTCCTATTCAGAATTAATCAGAATTGAAGAACTGTCCCCGTCTGGAAATTAACCATAGGGCCTTCATATAATTTTGAAAGACCTGGTATGCTTTTAAAATTATCGGGTACTACAAGAGATGCATCTTTGTTGAAAGTATATATGCTCGCTGTTGATAACAATGTAGCTGCAAATTCCGAACATGTATATCTGTTTTTCATCTTTAAAGGTTTATTAATCATGATCCCTAAGAGAGCTGCAAAATTATAATGATATTTATAGCGGTTATTACCATAGCACTTAATAAGTTCAACAATCACATTATATTTTTCCTCGCTAACATCCAGAGAATATATGCAACAAGATGCATTTTTAAAATATAGGTAAACCCCTTTATTAAGCTCCTCTCTTATGAATCCTCCAATTAAAGGGAATCGTATATACCTTCTTCCAAAGCTATAGAAATATTCCATTCTTTCATCGACACATATAGAAACATGGTTGTATTTCGCATGCGTATAAAATCTTATAGTTTTCATAACTAAAGAATCTGTATGAGCAAGCATTATATATATTTTAGGCAAATATTCAACCTCCGTGAATTCAGAATTTATAAATGTTACAAAAAGCCATGTGAGTACAGTTGTGAATACAGTTGTGGGAGAGTTCAAATTGATTTACTATTGCCTCTAAAGCGTTTAACAAGATTTTTCAGCACATTGTAATTTTCAAAATAGCTCATATTATAGGTTACCTCGTTCTCTCTGGGCACTGTAAGAATTTCAAGATGGTTGATTCCATCAGGATAGCATTTGTATTCATACGTCCTCTCAATTCCATCAACATCAAGTAGCTTTACCCATATAAAAGTTGGGAATGTTCTCAATGCTTCAGTTATACCTTCTTCAGTCTGTACATCCCGACTGTTTATACTCAATATGATATCACCTCTCCTGATCCCAATTCTCCAGGCATGACTGTCAGGAAGAACATCTAGTACTCTGACTCCTCTGCGTACAGGTATAAACAAAGGTGAATTATTCATTTCACGATAACGGCCATATAAGAAAATAAACTCGTGTCCTCCCAGAGCAAACAGAGCACCCATAACCTTAAATAATGAAATATTTCTGGAAATAACAGCCAGGATAAAAAGCAATATACTATATATAAGGAGCCATATAGCTGTTTCACGGCTTTTATTTTCCGGCTTCCTTGCTATGGCTATATCAGTATAACACAAAGCTGAAACTGCACAGTCCAATCCTATTGCTAAAGCACCTGCATGTACAGCACTAGAGTTAAATAATGTCCACCAGTCAACTTTTATGGTGTTTATGCTATTTAACGTTACATCTCCAAACCTTTGAGCCAGAAAGGTAAGAAATATAACAGGTACAGGCCAGATTCTTCTGGTTATAAATGCGCCGGCAATACTCTGTCCATGCTTAATGTAAACAGGCTCACAATCCCTGCCTGCTCCGGCAAATACCAATATACTTTCAAAAAAGTGCATTACTGCAACCAATGCCAGCAATGATGCTACATCAATATTTGAAATTTTAAAGGCCACTGCTATTAAAGCAAGTAGAGCAGCTGAATAAGATATACAAATAAATCTAATATTAAACAATATTAATACTGCCATAATAATTAATAGGTACTCAAATACTTCAGGTGCAAGTGTTATGCCTGTAGAAACTACTATTACACCGCCAAAGAAACCTATTATTGACCCATAAAACATCATTTCTTTTATAGTATTCCATATCCCTCTGGATGGCACTCCCAGCCAATTAGTGACTATGCCCATTTGTTTTTCATGTTGCATTTTAATAAGCAATACAACAATTACATAAATAGGTATAAATCTATAATTAATAATAAATGCTGACAGTAATTCTCTTGCTACTGCCGATAGAATATATATTAAAGGCAAATTTATTCCACTCCTACTCCTGCTGCAATATACATATTCAAATTATTTCACTCAAATAAGTAATAAATCTTTATTTGTATACTATTGTTCTCAAAAAGTTAACAAAAAAACAAACTTTTATTTGCAAAGCCCTGTAACGCAAGCGTTGAAGAGCATTTTTCGAGAACATATAAAACCTAAATTAATCGCAACACACGCTGGGTACATACATTATTTAAAAATGCACCCCCACACGCTTGTATGTTTGCAGCTATACACTACGATATGCTATAATTATATAACATATTTTTATTTAAACAAGGGGAGATATCTTTGTCAGACTTTATTATAAATTTTATTAAAGAAAGTCCATATATACTTGCTGATGGGGCAATGGGAACATATTTTGCCGAAACCAGCGGAATAAGTGCCAAAAGATGCGAATTCGCAAATATTGAAGCACCAGAAATAATAAAAAGGATACATGAGGAATATATTGCTGCCGGTTCTCAGATTTTAAGGACAAACACTTTTGCAGCAAACACAATTTCTTTAAAAACAGATTTTGAAACTATAAAAGAAATTTTAATAAAGGGATTTGAAATAGCCAGCTCTGCTGCGAAGAATAAAGGTGTGCATGCAATTGCGGATATTGGTCCAATACCTGAAGCTGAAGGCCATGATACTCTTCAGGAGTATAAGAATATTGTTGATATTTTCTTTGAGTGTGGAGCAAAAAGTTTTATTTTTGAAACTTTCAGTTCTTATGAAAAGCTTATTGAAGTTTGCAAATATATTAAAAGAAGGGATAGCACAACCTTTATTCTTACCCAATTTGCAGTAAGTCCTGATGGTTATACCCGTAAGGGGATTTCAGGGAAGAGAATCCTGGCAGCTGTATGCAATTCCGATGTAATAGATTCATATGGATTCAACTGCCGTTCAGGCCCCATGCATCTTTTAGAATATGTGCGTAATCTTAATATTCCTGCGAAACATCTTGAAATGTTGTCAATAATGCCCAATGCAGGGTACCCGACTACTGAAAATGAACGTACACTTTTCTTAAACAATCCTGAGTACTTTGCACACATAATGGCTGATATAAAGAATCTTGGTGTAAAGATTTTGGGGGGCTGCTGCGGAACTACTCCACGCCATATATTGGAAACAGCAAAAGCCCTCGGCAACCGCAGAGAAACCTCTATCCGTGTTGATGCAATAGCAAAACAAGAGTCAACCCGGGTAAAAGTCAAAAACAGCTTTCGTGAGAAGCTTGACTTGGGTGAATTAACTATAGCTGTAGAGCTTGATCCTCCTATAAATGCAAATATAACTAATATGATAGAGGGAGCAAAAGCCTTGGGGGAATGTGGAGCAGATATAATAACAATTGCCGATTGTCCTCTTTCCAGAGCAAGAGTTGACAGTTCTATTCTTGCATCCAGGATAAAACGTGAAACAAACATGGAAACTCTCCCGCATTTAACCTGCAGAGACAGAAACTTAAATGCAATAAAAGCATTACTGTTAGGTCTGCATATAGAAGATATACGAAATGTGCTGGCAGTTACCGGTGATCCAATTCCTGAAGCTGAAAGAGGCGATGTTAAAGGAGTCTTTAACTTAAACTCTTATATGCTCACTGAATTTATAAGAGAACTGAATCACACTGAGTTTGCCAACGATGAAATTTTTATTGGTGGAGCTCTTAATGTAAATTCTGTAAATTTTGATGTTGAATTGAAAAGGGCTGAAACCAAGGTCAACAAGGGAACTGAATTTTTTCTAACTCAGCCGGTTTTCGGTCAAGAAGCGGTTAGTGCTTTGATTAAAGCAAAAAACACCCTTAATGCAAAAATTCTCGGTGGTATTCTTCCTATTGTAAGTCACCGTAATGCAATTTTCCTGAACAACGAAATACCTGGCATTAAAGTTCCTAAAGATATTATAAGGCAATTTGAGGGAAAGGAGCGAGATGAAGCTGAATCTACAGGTATTAATATAGCTATTGAAACATGCAAAAAAATCTTACCCTATGTTGATGGGTTCTATATTATAACACCTTTTAACAGGTGGAGGATGGTATGTGCCATTATTAAAAAAATCCGCAATGCTTAGTACTACTGTGCCAATTTGGAAAGCGTTGTCTTCCGGGATAATTTTGATAGTATCGGGAAGATATCGCATAGGGAAATGTCTCTATAGAAGGCTTGCGACCCTTCCCTCAGATATATTCCTTACGAGCCAGCAAAAATTACCCTCCAGAAATGCGCTTTCCATTGGCAACATAACACTGAATTCATAACTTTATAATTATTTCCTTAATAAGTTTCACAAAATCACTGGTTGCCCGGTTTGCTACCTGTACTACATCCCTGTGACTCAGGGGTTTATTAAGTACACCGGCAGCCATGTTGGTTATGCAGGATATGCCAAGAACACTGATTCCTCCATGGTTGGCTGCAATAACTTCAGGAACTGTTGACATGCCCACCGCATCTGCCCCTATTGCCCTTAAATAACGAATCTCTGCAGGAGTTTCATAGCTGGGTCCGGTCATAGCAGCATATACACCCTTACGAAGCCTTATAGAGAGCCTTTTGGCAGCTTTCTCCGCTTTTTCCATATGTTCCGGGTCATAAGCTTTAGTCATGTCCGGGAACCTTGGCCCAAAGCTTTCACTATTCATACTAATTAAGGGATTTACACCCATCAGGTTTATATGGTCTTCTATAAGCATTAAGTCTCCTGGACTAAACGACGTATTAATTCCCCCGGCGGAATTGGTCACAATTAGTTTTGTTATCCCCAGTTTTTGTAATACCCTTATAGGATAAACAACTTCATGAATACTATAGCCCTCATAGAAGTGAAACCTTCCCTGCATGCAAACAACGTGCTTTCCGGACAATGCTCCAAGAATAAGCTGTCCTTTATGACCTTCCACTGTAGATACCGGAAAATGAGGAATACTTTTATATGGTATAGTAGTCTGATTTTCTATATCTTCAGCCAGCAATCCAAGGCCTGAACCTAAAATTATACCAATTTCCGGCCTGTTTACATTTATACTATTTATGTTTTTTATATCTTTTATATCTTGTATGTCATGCATGCCTTCGATATCTTGCATGCTTTGTGTGTCTTGCGTGTTTTGTATGTTTTGTATGTCTTGTGTGTTTTGTGTGTCTTGCGTGTTTTGTGTGTTTTGTATATTATTTGCATTCTGTATATCTTGTATATACTTCAAGGAATCACTAATTTTCTTAGATAATAGTCTCATTTATTGCCTCCAGTATATTTAACTATCTTGGTAAAAGTGCATTTATTCCAAAAGCACTGAAAGCACACTCGTACTGATTGCTGAAAGCTAGTAGTCAGTTGTCGTCCAAGGGTGCACATAATTGTAGTATATCCGGTATATACCTTATCTATTCCGTTGCATAGTTATCAAAATAGCCTTGAATCAATACTATTGGAGTACCTTTATCACCACTTCCGCTCATAAGGTCACATAAGCTTCCTAAAAGATCGGTAAGATTTCTTGGGGTCGTCCCCAAAGATTCCGCCTTACCAACCATATTATTTCCCTTTTCTTTTATTTTTCTCTTTACGGCCTCATCTATTTCGCTTTTGTTCAGACTATTAAATTCATTATCTGCTACATATTTTAACTTAATTTCATTTGTTGTCCCACAAAGTCCATCTGTGTATCCTGGTGATACAACCGGATCTGCCAGTTCCCATATTTTCCCTACCGGATCTTTAAACGCCCCATCCCCATATACCATTACTTCAATATGCTTTCCGGTCTTTTCAATTAGTTTATTTTGTATTTCTATCACTGTTCTATTGCAGTCTCTAGGAAATAACTTTACCTTATCTTCTGTGGACATATTTGAACCAAGAAGTCCAAAATCAGGATTAAACCCACTGTCATTAACGGATTCATTTAATATTTCATCCAAACCATATACTTTCTTAGCACCTGAATTTAACAATATTCTTTTAGTTCTGCTGCGTTCATGAATGTTAGCTACTAATATTTCGCTGCTGTAATTCAGTGCTGCCTTTGGATCATTCGTAAGATATATATCTATATTACCATTCTGGGCAATTTCTTTGTAAGCCTTAATATAATCTATTCCCGTAAAAGGATGTACTACCTTTTCTCCAAAAAGCTCTCGGAATTTTTTCTCACTCAATGTATCAGTATAGGGATTTATCCCAAGCTCATCCATTTTATCTATATCAATAAGTCTGTTCCCTACTTCATCAGATGGATAGTTTAAAAACAAGTATATTTTTTTACCTGTCATTGCAATACCCTTAAGAATTATTGAAAATCTATTTCTGCTTAATATTGGAAACACCACAGCAATATCGCCATTAAATTTTCTATTTATATCAAAAGCAATATCGTTTATGCTGGCATAATTACCCTGTGCTCTTGCAACCAGAGATTCTGTAACCCCTATGACATCTCTGTCATTAAGATGGTAATTTTCTTCCTGTGCAGATTTTAAAATTGAATCAACTACAATATTTACGAGGTCATCCCCTGATTTTATTATTGGAGCTCTTATTCCCCTTGCTACCGTACCTACCGTTCTTGCCATAAAATTCCTCCTTGTTACTCCTTACATCTGAAACTTTTCAAGCTTTAAAGTATTAAATACAAAATAATTTATCATATACTATTATGCACTTAACTCCCAGAATAAGTATACAACAAGGACAACAATACGTCAAAAGTTTTTTTCAGCTTTTAGCAGCTTCGGATTGTCGGTTTATAGGTCTGTCTGTTTATCTGTTTATCCAGGCAGAAATATCCTCCATTACCTCGTCCCTGTTAATTTCATTTAAAATTTCATGTCTTGCACCCTGATAAAGCTTTATTTCAATATTTCTCATACCTATACTTTTATAGTTTTCATAAAGCTTTTTTACTCCAGAACCATATTTACCTACAGGATCCTGATCACCCGAAATAATCAATAAAGGTAGTTCATAAGGAATGCTGCCTAAACGCTCATCGCAATAAAGCTTTGCCAGGCCTTCGAAAAAGTAATAATAGAATCCTGCTGTAAAAACCTTGCCACAGTAAGGATCTTCATCATACTTTTTTACTTCAGCTTCATCACGGCTAAGCCAGCTAAAAGGTGAAACCGGATTTTTTATCATTTTGTTATAACTGCCAAAGCTTAATTTGTTAAGTAAGTAAGCCTTCTTTCTATCTCCGAAAACATTTCTGGATATTGCTGCTATTATTTTGCCTACCGCAACTTCAGAACCTTTAGTCATGGAAGAACCTGACAAAATTGTTCCGGAAATACTTTCCCCATATTTTATTATATACTCTTGAGCTACAAAAGAACCAAAACTATGTCCGAGAATTATTATCGGAATATCCGGGTGAATTTCTTTAATTTTTTTTGTAATTATATATTCATCCTCTACAATCCTGTTAAACCCATCTTCACCTATATAGCCTACCTCTTCTAATTTGCCTGCAGTTTTGCCATGACCTCTGTGATCATTGGCATATACTGCAAAACCCTTGCTATTCATATAAGAAGCAAACCTCCCATATCTGCCGGCATGTTCCGCCATGCCATGGAACACCTGTATTACAGCCCGGGGTTTACAACAATCGTTCCAGGAATAAACATAAATATCTTTGCTGGCATAACCATTTATATAGAATCCATTTTCCATACAAAATTCCCTCCATTTAGTACTATTTGAACACACAGCATTTGGCATAACCTATGCATATATTGCCTAAACATCCCATTTTACCGACCTCTCTACAGCATTCTTCCATCTTAAATATTTGTTCATCCTGATTTCATCACTCATTGCCGGAGTAAATACCTTATCAAGGGCCCACTTATCGGCAATCTCTTCTTTACTGTGCCACAGGCCTGCTCCAAGGCCAGCCAGATATGCAGCTCCCAGAGCCGTAGTTTCTGTTATTTGAGGACGCTTAACATTAATGCTAAGAATGTTTGCCTGGAACTGCATCAAGAAATCACTTACGCTTGCCCCTCCATCAACTTTCAATTCCTTTAATTCTATCCCCGAATCTATTTTCATTGCTTCAAAAACATCCATGCTCTGATATACTATTGATTCAAGAACAGCTCTAATTAAATGCTGTCGCTTTGTACCTCTTGTTATTCCTACAATAGTTCCTCTGGCATACATATCCCAATAGGGTGCACCCAGACCTGTAAAAGCTGGCACCATATATACTCCACCCGTATCAGCTACTTTTTCCGCTTCGATATCCGATTCATGAGCAGTTTTTATCAGCCCAATTTCATCCCTAAGCCATTGAATTGCCGAACCAGCATTAAACACACTTCCTTCAAGGGCATATTCAACTTCATTACCTATAACCCAGGCTATAGTATTTAGAAGATTATGCTCTGATTTTACAGGCTGTTTCCCTATATTCATAAGAATAAAACATCCTGTCCCGTAAGTGTTTTTTGCAGTCCCCACATCAAAACATGCCTGCCCGAATAACGCAGCCTGCTGGTCTCCGGCTATGCCGCTTATAGGTATGGGGATTCCTAATATTTCTTGAGAAGTGTCCCCTATTATACCGGATGATGGTACTACAGTTGGAAGCATGCATTCAGGTATTCCCATCTGTTTTAAAAGCTCCTTATCCCATTGAAGTTTCCTTATATTGTAAATCATTGTTCTGGAAGCATTTGAATAGTCCGTTACATGTAGCTTTCCACCTGTAAGATTCCATATAAGCCAGCTGTCCATGGTGCCTGCTAATAGTTCACCTTTACCAGCCCTTTCCATGGCTCCCGGAACATTTTCAAGAATCCATTGTATTTTTGTTCCGGAGAAATAGGCATCTATTACAAGACCTGTTTTTTCTTTTATTACATCCTGCAGGCCATCAAACTTTAATCTATTGCAAAGGTCGGCAGTTCTTCTGCACTGCCATACAATAGCATTATATACAGGTTTCCCTGTAATTTTATCCCATACAACTACAGTCTCCCTTTGATTTGTAATACCTATTCCTGCAATTTCATCAGGGGATATCCCCGATTCTTCAACAACACTTTTTAAAACTTCAAGCTGCCCTGTCCATATTTCCACCGGATCGTGTTCAACCCATCCGGGATGAGGATAAATCTGCTTAAAGGGTTTGTTTTTAATATTCTTTATGGTCACAGTTTCCATATCAAAAAGCACAGCCCTTGAGCTTGTGGTACCCTGATCAATTGTTAAGATATACTTCTTTTTCATTGAAATACCCCCTGGAGATCTATAGAAAATTTATTATTTGCCGGACAGATTACTTAGCATTAATTGTACAATAATTGCTGTTTAATAATTACTGTTCGATAATTGCTGTTCAATAATTACTGTTTAATAATTACTGTTTAATATATGCTACTAATATTTATTATTTTATATCAGTTTAGTGCAAATAACAACAATATCCTGAATATACAAGAATTATATATGGAATTTTGGGAAAACTACACTAGAAATATTTAATACACAAGGCAGGAATAACCCATGAAAAAAAGAAATATAAATATTTTGCTCATTTCCTTAAGTATCCTCATATTAATAACAGCAGGTGCTTTGAATCTGGGGCAGTATATTAAACCTAAAAATCCAGATAATAAAAATCTTGATTCTAAAAACCCTGACTTCAAAAAACCTGATTCTAAAAGTCCTGACATTAAAAATCCTGACTTTAAAAGTCCTGATTCTAAAAACCCATATTCTAAATTGGAATACCAAGGTGAAAGCAGCCCTGTAACCTACAGATTCCCAGGTGAGTTTGAAAATCAGCAGGCAATATGGATGCAATGGCCATCACAGATATATAACGAAAGCAGTCATCCTGTAAATCCTGTTATGATTAATATTATTAAAGCATTTGATCCATATATACGGGTAAATGTTGCATCACAGGATACCGATGAAATTGTTAGTATTGAAAATATGCTTAAGCAAAGCGGTTATACAGGCAGCAATGTTCATTTTTATGTTGTAAAGCACCTTTCTATATGGGCAAGAGATGTGGGACCAATTTTTGTAAAAGACAGCAATAATAAATTCCATGTTGTAGATTTTGTCTTCAACAATTATAGCAGAGGTGGAAGCCAGTATTATATAGACATAGAAAATCAGGTGCATAAACAAATAGCAAATTTATATGGTTATCCACTCATCAGTACAAACTTGATCTCTGAAGGAGGAGCTATTGAATCAAATGGCAAAGGCACATTAATGCTAACAGAGTCTGTAGCCCTTAAGCGCAACTCAAAACTCACCAAGCAGGAGATTGAAAACGAATATAAAAGGGTTCTGGGGGTGAGTAAAATAATTTGGCTGAAAAAGGGACTTGCAGAAGATGATAGTATAACAACAGGACATATTAACGAAATAGCCCGATTTGCAAACCCCGATACAATTCTCCTTGCTCAGGTTTTGCCAGCAGACAGATATACTAACTCTGATTCAAACGAATCTTATTTGAGACTTGAAGAAAATTATGACATACTGCAAAATGCTACTGATCAAGATGGAAAGTCATTCAAGATTATAAGAGTCCCCATGCCTCCTACAATTTATCAGAAGCCTGTTGAAACAGGTAAAATACCCGTGCGTAGTTATCTAAATTATGCCGTAACAAATAATGCTGTACTTATGCAGACTTATTGGAGACCAGGCCGTTCTGATACCCTTAAAGCTGCTGAAGATGATGTTAAGGCTATACTTGAGGGAGTATTTCCTGGACGTGATATAGTTGGAATTGATTCAGAAGCCCTAAACCTGTGGGGTGGAGGTATTCATTGTGTAACCCAGCACATGCCTGAATGCATATCCCAGTGATGAACTGGTGACCAGACCAGTTCATTATCATTTTTCACCGGCGAAAGCTAAAACAGATATACTGTCCTGTTGTTTAATTCATCATAAATAATATGTGCCTCAACATCAAAAACATACCTGAACAAATCTTTTGTAAGCACCTTTTCTGGTTTTCCTGAATCATAGATTTTCCCATCTTTAAGTGCATATATTTTGTTTGAGTATTTAGCAGCCTGATTTATATCATGGAGCACCATAACAACTGTCAGGTTCAAGCTTTCATTTAAGTCTTTTATTAGGTCTAAAATTCCCGTCTGATATGACACATCAAGAAATGTTGTGGGCTCATCCAGCAGCAATATATTTGTTTTCTGTGCAAGAGCCATAGCAATATATACTCTTTGTTTTTCGCCCCCGGACAGTTTTTTTAACAAACTTCCTCTAAAATCTTGAAGCCCCGTTTTCTCTATAGCCCATGATACTATTTCCTTGTCTTTTACTGTAAATTTCTGTCCAAAACTAAGGTGCGGGAATCTTCCAAACTTTACTACATCTTCAACTGTGAAGTCATCAGGTGCCTCTCTTACTTGGGATAGTATGGAAATTTGTTTAGCAACTTCTTTCGTATCCATTTTGTGTATGTCTTTACCATTCAAAAGGACTTTGCCGTCGCAAGGCTTAATTATTCTTGAAAAAGCCTTTAATATCGTTGATTTGCCCGAACCATTTGGTCCAATTATAGCAGATATTTTGCCTTTTTCAATCTCCATATTAATATTATTTATAACCAGTTTTCTGCCATAACCAAGTGATAAATTTTTCGCACATAATATCATTTTTTACCACCCCTTCTGCTTCTCCCCATTGCTAAAAGATACAGAAAAAATGGGGCACCAAGGGTAGACATAATAATTCCGACGGGTATTTCAACAGGACTAATGATAACTCTTCCTATTGTATCACAAATCATAACAGTAAAGGCCCCAAGAAGAATTGAAGCAGGAAGTAAATATTTATGATCGGCTCCTCCTGTTAAAAGCCTTGCTATATGCGGTACAATAAGCCCTACAAAACTTAATAGCCCTGCAACGCTTACTGCACTTGCTGCAAGAAGAGCTGATAAAATAATGAATATAAATTTCACTTTTTCAACACGAAGTCCAAGGCTTATGGCTGTTTCATCACCTAATAAGAGTATGTTTAGTTTTTTGGCTAACAGTAATGAAAAGATTGAGCCTAAAAATGCATAAGGGAGTATCATCTTAAAATGATGCCATGTTTTTGCAGATAATCCTCCAACCATAAATCCATAAACACCTATAGCTCTCTCAGGGTAAAATATCATCAATGCATTTATTCCTCCGCTTAAAATAGAGGAAACTGCAACGCCTGATAGTATAAGTCGTAAAGGCTGCAATCCCCCATCCCATGCCAATAGATATACAACTGCTGCAGTGCCCAGAGCACCTAAAAATGCAGCAATTGGTGCTATGAAGTAAAGGTTTGGAAATAATATAAAAATTATAAATGCTGCCAGCCCGGCTCCTGATGATATGCCGAGTATTCCGGGAGAAGCAAGAGGATTGCCCATAACCCCCTGCAATATAACACCTGAAAGTGAAAGGCATATTCCAACAAGAGCTCCTGTTAGAGCTCTCGGGAGCCTTACATTCCATATTACCTGGTGATTTGTCGTATCTTTCTCTACGAAAATAGCTCTGAATATTTCCTGGGGGGATAACTTGACAGCCCCGTTTTCCAAACTAATTATCAAACCTGCTAAACATAGAAACACCATTAGAACAAGAATAACTATGTTTTTAATATTCCTGTTATCTTTCAATATATTAAAGAAATTAGACTTCATGATTTATCCAACCTTGTTTATTGTTTAAAATAAAATACTCTAGCGGAATACTATATTAATACTATTATGCCAGTTTGGAAAGCGATGTCTTCCGAGATAATTTTTAATAGCGCTTTCCATTGGCAACATAACAAAGTAATATTAAGTAATCTAACAAATAATCTAACAAAAAATCTATCAGCAATCTATCTAAAAACTTCAGGGTACAGCGTTCTTGCCAGTTTTTCATAGGCTTCAGGATATCTTGTATTAGG
Source organism: Clostridiales bacterium (assembly GCA_035362115.1). Lineage (GTDB taxonomy): Bacteria > Bacillota > Clostridia > Acetivibrionales > DUMC01 > DUMC01. The sequence goes on from DAOSDD010000001.1 coordinate 39,919, forward strand.
TTTATAGGTATAAAGCTCCTTCTCAAGGTATATCAACCTGCAATTTCTGACAGCATCAAGAGAATTCCATGCGTTATTTTTTCCCAATTCAGTATCTATCATGTTTTTTGTTTCTTGTACGGTTCCGCCCATGCTTTCAACAAATATAAAGTCCGGGTTTTCTTCTATTATCTTCTCAAGGCTGAATATTTGGGTTTCTGCATCTAGTACTCCAAATCCTCCGGCTAGTCCACTGGCTATATTCATTGTCCCTAAATCTTCAAGCATTGAGCCTACAGAGGAATTCGGCAGTTTTACTGTAATTCCTCTTGATGTAGCAAATAGCAAAAGGATCTTAATCGTCTTTCTCTCATTACTGTTATTCTCTAGTTCATTATTTACTGTACCGTTAACCTCTGCCCCATCACCATTAATAATCCTATTACTTTCAGCTACTTTAAAAACAATTTCCTTTACCCTGTTTACAACCTCAACCCCGTTTTTAATATAAAGATCGTTTCTTCCTGTTAACTCAGTAAAAATCTTCAATACTTTCAGATACTCCATAACATTCTGATACTTTATTGCAATATATGATATTTTGTTTTGCTTCAGCATATCAATAAGATTATTTTGTCCGTTCATTGTGGGACTTAATATAACAAGGTCAGGCTCTAAAGCAATTATCTTTTCTATGCTTGCTGCTCCTGTTTTTCCAATGACTTCTGCATCCTTTGAAGGTTCTGGAACTGTTCTTTTACTTTCCACTCTGCCTATAACCTTCCCCCCTGCCAAATCCCACAATTCCAGGTATGAATCGTAAAGACAGACAACACGCTCAGGTCTTTTTCTAATGGTCACTCTATCATCAATAGCATCAATAAAAGATACAGTATCATCACTTATATCTATGTCATCAAGTATATCTACACTGTCAAATATATCTTTGCCATCATTTATATCTGTGTCATTCTTTTTTGAAATATGGCCATCATTTAGTATATCACTAGTACCTGATTGAACATAAGTGGTTTTTGCTTTATCTATAGTCTTATGTCCGCACCCATTAAGGAATATGGTAAGAACTAAAACAAAAGCTGATGATGAAATTTTTCTCTGCATATTTGTTTTTTCCATTGTTGCTTCATTCCTCTTGCATCTGCTTTTCTCATATTGGGATGCATTTAATTTAAGTGATGAAAATATTGGTAAGGGCTATATGTGAAGCTGCTGGTAAATATTTCTTTACTATTAAAAATGCACCCCTCATATTGTTACACTTTATTGCATTTTATTGTCTTCAGCCAAACAAATCCTTTTGTACTTTGTCCCAGCCTATCCTCTCTATCATAAGAGCAAGTCTCTCTCCATCCTTGGCATTTTCTTTGAAGTAGTCAATTATTTTTCCTGTTACTTCTTCAATCTCATCTACTTTGAATATTCTGTCAACACGTCTTCCTATTTGCCACTGTCTTCCAAACCTTCCTCCAATAAAAAGTGCAACACCTGCAGTTTCAACTGTTATAGCACCAAAGGGGCATGTTTTGGAACAAACAAGGCAATTCAAGCATTTGTCCCTGTTTATTTCTGTTTTATTTTCCACATATTCAATTGCTTTTGTTTTGCAGGCTCCTACACAGAGCTTGCAATTTTTGCATTTTTCTCTGTCTATTTTAACATAAGCCTGCCCCATAAAACCTATATCATTTAAAGAAGCCTTTGCACAATTATTTGGGCACCCTACCGCACCAATTTTAAGTTTTGCAGGCAGTTCCATGGCAAAATACTTTTCATGCAATTTCATGCAAATCCCCTGTGTATCAATAATGCCATGAGTACATACAGTACCTTTGCAGGGAACAATTGGTCTGACTCTTTTTCCCGTACCTCCATGCCTCATACCTGCATCTTTCAGTTCCTGCTTTACATTATCTATGTCCTCTTCCTTTATCCACGGAATTTCAACGCAAAGTCTTGTTGTAAAACCCATATAACCTCTGCCGTATTTTTCAGCTATCTCTGAAAGCTTCTCCATATTCCGGGAATCCATATTCCCTACGTTTGTTACAACTCTTACTGAGAAATAACCCTGTTGCTGCTGCGCAAGGAAGCCCTCTGATTTGAGTTTGGCTATTTGCTGCTTATCCATTTTCATCCCCCTGAAAACCTTTAATTATTCGTAATAATATACATATATGAAGATAATCAAACTATTTCTCGATTATAACATAGAATGCTAATAATGTGTAATGTAATTTTTAATCGAATTCTAAATCCATGTATGAAATATTCTTGTAAAATCTAGAAACTTCACTTAATTTAGTTTTTTACCCCTTTATCGAATACAAATAATTGAATAAAAAAATATGATGTGATAAAATTTTAGCAACAATTGTACATTATGATTAAGGGGGTTTTTTTATGGCATATGTTCCAGATGCAAACAGATATACCGAAATGAAATATAATCGATGCGGTAGAAGCGGCCTTATGCTTCCTGCTATTTCTTTGGGACTCTGGCATAATTTTGGCGGCGTGGATTCCTATGAAAATTCAAGAGCTCTGATACATAAGGCATTTGATCTTGGGATAACTCATTTTGATCTGGCAAATAACTATGGGCCGCCTCCAGGTTCTGCAGAAGAGAACTTTGGAAGAATACTAAAATCAGACTTCACAGGTTACCGTGATGAAATGATCATATCGACCAAAGCAGGATATAGAATGTGGCCCGGGCCCTATGGTGATTGGGGTTCCAGGAAGTATATTCTATCAAGCCTTGACCAAAGCCTTAAACGTATGGGCTTGGATTATGTAGATATTTTCTATTCTCACAGACCGGATCCTGAAACACTTCTCGAAGAAACCATGTCAGCACTTGATCAAGCTGTACGTCAGGGCAAAGCCTTGTATGTAGGAATATCTTCATATAGTGCTGAGCAGACAAAAAATGCTGCAGATATTTTGAAGAACCTTGGAACACCTTGTCTTATTCACCAGCCATCTTATTCTATGCTAAATCGTTGGATTGAAGACGGATTGCAGGATGTACTTGACTCTGAGGGAATAGGCAGTATAGCTTTTTGCCCATTGGCTCAGGGGCTTCTTACAACCAGATACCTTTCAGGCATACCTCAAGATTCACGTGCTGCCAAGTCTTGGGGATTTCTTAAGAAAGAACGTATTACTGAAGATATATTGACAAAAATTAAGCATCTTAATGATATTGCTGCTTTAAGAGGTCAAACACTTGCACAACTGGCATTAGCATGGGTACTTAGAGGAGGCAGAGTTACTTCAGCCCTTATTGGTGCCAGTAAGGTCAGCCAAATTGAAGAAAATATAATGGCTTTAAATAACCTTAATTTCAGTAAAGAAGAATTAGATAGAATTGACCAAATATTACAAGGTTAACATATTGTAGGGGACATTTCTGTACTATGCATCTGATATTCCTTCAGCATAAAGAAATCTTCTTATATATTTTTATATTTTGAGAAGTGTCCCTTTATATTTTCACATTATACTAATATTACTTTGTTATGTTGCCAATGGAAAGCACATTTCCCCGCGCAACATCTTCCCGATGCTATCAAAAATTATCCTGGAAGACATCGCATCCAAATTGGCATAGTAGTACTAATCCTTCTTCTTTTTGTTTCGGAAAAGGGACAGTCCTCCAAAACCGCTGATTATAGCTATGTAAAAGCCAAAATCATATAACCATCCTGTATTTACAGGTTCATATACTCTTATATTCCTGTCGAGTAATCCAATTATTAATGATATGGGAGCAACCCAGCCATGCCATATCCCTGAGAAAAAGCCCGCCGGTTTCTGTGAAGTATATTTGCCATCCCCTGGAATGCAGCCGGTTAATGCAAAAATAACAAATACAGTAACTGCAATTACTATAACAGTTTTTCTCTTCATAAAATCACCCCAAAACAATTAATTAATAATTATAACCGATATATATTATATCACAAAAACCATTTATAGGTATGTAGGTATGGAGAACTGTCCCCATATATATTTGTATATTTGGAGAACTGTCCCCCACATATTTATAGTTCAAGCCTTTAACCAAAACCTGGTAAGCAGGAAAACAACCAAAGCAAATATTGCGCCAAATATTAACACCCACGGCAGCAATATTGAAAGCAATGCCATGAATAATGCTACATAATCTTTAAATGTCATTAATTTTAAAGCATCTTCACTATCTTCACTACAGCCATCGCCGCTATTTCCCGACATGTTAGCTTTAGTTTCATCCATACTTTTTGAATTTATTACATTACTATAATTACATTTATTCTTATTAATATCAGGTCTACTTCTTTTTTTAAATATCAAAAAGTCAACACCTCATCACTATTTTGTCAAATGACATGCAGCCATGTGTCCGCCTCCAACATCCTTAAGCTGTGGATTTTCTTTTCTGCATTTTTCAAATGCATATGGGCACCGAGTATGAAACTTACAGCCTGAAGGTGGATTCGCAGGGCTTGGAATATCCCCTGTTAATATAATCCTGTTTTTCCTCAATGTGGGGTCGGGTATGGGCACTGCAGAGAGAAGAGCCTTTGTGTAAGGATGCACAGGGTTTTGAAAAAGCTCATTTGTCTCAGCTGTTTCTACCATAGAACCAAGATACATGACTCCAATTCTGTGGGACACATGCTTAACCACACTTAAATCGTGAGATATAAATAGATAAGAAAAGCCAAATTCTGACTGAAGGTCAGATAAAAGGTTTATTATCTGTGACTGAATGGAAACATCAAGTGCAGATACTGGCTCGTCACATACTATAAATTCTGGTTCCAGGGCAAGAGCACGTGCAATACCTATTCTTTGTCTCTGACCTCCAGAAAATTCATGAGGGTACCTGTCCACATGATAGGGCAGCATTCCACAACGTTCCAATATTTCAAGGACATGTTCCTTAACATTCCTTTTAGTGTACCTCCCATGTTCTATAAGGGATTCACCAACAATATCACCAACAGTCATACGAGGATTTAAAGAACTGTACGGGTCCTGAAATACAATCTGCATTTTAGGCCTTAATTCAGTTAATTCCTTTTTATTTAATGCATGTATATCTTTTCCTTTGAACAAAACCTTTCCGCCATCTTTTTCATATAAGCGGAGTATGGTACGCCCGGCAGTGCTTTTCCCACAGCCAGATTCCCCAACCAGCCCAAAGGTTTCACCTTTTTTCAGTGTAAAGCTTACATTCTCAACTGCGCGGACATATCCCACAGTTTTCTGCAATACGCCGCCTTTTATTGGAAAGTATTTCTTTAAGTTTTCCACCTCTAATAGTAATTCACTCATATTTACACCTCCTTGTACAGACGGCATGCTACTTTATGGCCGTTCTCAGACTTGATCAATGGAGGAAAGGTTGTTTTGCAGATTTCCATACAGTTCTCACACCTTTCGGCAAAATAGCACATCTCCGGCAGCCCTATAGGATTTGGAACATTACCTGGAATAGAGTAAAGACGTCCCTGAGTCTGATCTATTTGAGGTTTTGACTTTAAAAGACCTATAGTGTAAGGATGTTTCGGGTTTTTAAATATCTCCAATACCGGCCCTTCCTCAACTACCTTTCCGGCATACATTACAATTACATAGTCGGCTACTTCAGCCACTACACCCAGGTCATGGGTGATAAGCATTATTGACATACCAAATTCTTTCTTGACTTTCAACAGCAGATCAAGTATCTGAGCCTGTATGGTTACATCTAATGCAGTTGTAGGCTCGTCAGCAATCAACAGTTCAGGATTGCATGCCAGAGCCATTGCTATCATAATTCTCTGCCTCATACCACCTGAAAGCTCATGGGGATAAGATTTGTAAATACCTTCGGCACGCGGAATACCTACAACTTTTATCATCTCAATAGACTTTTGTCTAGCTTCACTCTTTGAGAGCTTCTCGTGCAGCATGATTTTTTCTGAAATCTGATCTCCTACAGTAAAAACCGGGTTCAAAGAGGTCATAGGTTCCTGAAAAATCATAGATATTTTACTCCCATTTATTTGATGCATTTGTGCAGTAGTGAGTTTCAGTAAATCAGTACCGTTATAAAGAATTTCTCCTTCAACAATTTTACCTGGTGACTGAATAAGCCTCGTTAGTGATAAAGCCGTAACACTTTTACCACAGCCTGATTCACCAACAACGCAAACTGTTTCTCCTTTTTTTATATTGAATGAAACACCATTTACAGCTTTAACAATACCTGCATCAGTAAAGAAATAGGTATGAAGATTTTTAAATTCAACAAGATTATTAGACATACTTACCTCCTCCTTACCGTTCTTATCGTTTCATCTTGGGGTCAAAAGCATCACGCAAGCCATCACCCACAAAGTTAATTGCCAGAACAGTTACAAATATACATACACCTGATGGAATCCATAACCACCAGCGATAAGCAAAATCGTAGGAATCTTTTACTGTCTGTATCATATTTCCCCATGATGGGTATGGCATGGCCACGCCAAGGCCCAGGAATGACAAGGCAGATTCGCTTAAGATTGCTCCACCTATTCCAAGGGTTGCAGACACAATTATCTGAGGAATAACATTAGGAATCAGGTGACGTGCTATCTTCCTTCTGTCGCTTAAGCCAAGTGCTTCAGCAGCCAGCATAAATTCCTGTTCGCGCAATGAAAGTATCTGTCCCCTTACAAGACGTGCTAGGGATGGCCACCCAAGGAAACCTAGAATAAGCATAACAAAGAATATCCTTTTCTGAGGTGGTACATCAAGGTCTGACATAACTGTACCAAGAATAATGACCATGGGAAGATATGGAAGACTTAAAAACACATCAACAATTCTCATAAGGGCACTATCTATCTTGCCTCCATAATACCCTGCAATACCACCAATTGCAGTTCCTATAACAATCTCTATCAATACAGCTACAAAACCTACTGTAAGTGATATCCTGCCCCCGTACATCAGTCTTGTAAAAATATCTCTTCCTATTGCATCTGTTCCAAAAATATATTTAAAACTAGGCTTCTGTTTGGCTATTGTAACTTTAGTCTCAAGTAGAGCAAAGTTTGAAAATACCGGGCCATAGAAGCATAATATTATAAATATAGCTAATATGCCCATACCAACAAGTGCCAGCTTATTCCTTCTAAATTGTCTTAAGGCAATAGACCAGGGTGTCTGAATCAAATCCTGTCTGTTTCTTTCAATATTCTCAAGAACCTTTACAGCAATAGCAACAATTAGAGGCAAAAGTCCTGCGATAACAAAAACATGGGCTCCTATTCCTGTGGTAACTTCTTCCTGTGCAATTTTATAAATATATGATCCATCACTGGCCTGCTGTTTCACCAGTAAATTTGCAAAGAATTCTATTACACTGGTTCCTGTATCTGATAGTTGCACACCGTATAAAACATATCCCAGTGAAGCAGTAAATATGGAAAAACTTGAAATATTTTTGCTTTTTTTAAATATGCCCACTGTGAACAGCCCCGCTGTTAATGTGTACATTATTAGAGAGAGTAAAAGCGGCAATGAATTGCTTATTATGACAAGAACAGGCCCGCTGCCTGAAACAGGTGTAAGCTCAACTCTCTCTAAAATATGAAAAACCAGATCAAAACCACTAATAGATCCATATTTCTTTATATTGGCAAATGGTAATGTGAATATAATAACAATTATTATTGAAAAAATGATTCCCGAAAACAATAAGGTTTTTCTTTTCATTATTGCACCTCACTTAAGCTTTACACGTGGGTCTACCACCGCATAAAGAATATCTGATAAAAGGTTACCAATTAATGTTAGGACAGCAACAAACATGGAGAAGCCCATCAACAGGGGATAATCCCTTTTGTTTACTGCATCCAGAGCAATCTTCCCTATTCCTGGTATGCCAAAAATGCTTTCAGTAATTATTGCGCCTGAAAACAGTCCGGGCAATGACAGTCCTATTATTGTTACAATTGGTATTAGAGCATTTCTTAGAGCATGTTTATAAATAACAGTCTTCTCACTTAATCCCTTAGATCGAGCAGTCCTGATATAGTCTTGTTTAATAACTTCCAAAACCGCAGTTCTTGTAAATCTCATTAAAGAACCAACACCACTAAATGCAAGAACCAGGCACGGCATTATAAGATGGGATATAACATCCCATAGGTACCTGATACCAGTGTAGTTAGCACCAGGTGTAGTCATATTTGCCAGTGGAAGTATCTTTAAATCTACAGCAAATATTTTCTTTAAAAGAAGACCCATGAAAAAAGATGGTATTGAAATTCCCATCAATGCAAAAACAGTAAAAATCATATCCGTTTTTGAATACTGCTTTGTAGCAGAAATAATTCCAATGGGTATAGCTATTAAAATCTCCAATATAAAAGCAAATAATGCCAGAATGAATGAATTCCACACAAATGTATTAATTACCTCAGATACAGGTTTTATATAAATAAATGAGTCTCCAAAATCGCCCACTGCTGCACCTTTTAACCATTTCCAGTACTTCACAGGTATGGGGTCGTTTATGCCATAAAGATCCTTAAGGTGCTCAATTTGTTCTGCAGACATTTTTGGATTTGCCTTTGCCTCAATAAAATTTCCCGGCACTAAATTTATTATTAAAAATATTACCAGGGAAATACCTATAATAATAGGAATCATTTGTAGTATTCTTCTAATTAAATACTGCCACATATTTCCTCCTCCCCATTATATGTCAACTGCCCGAACAAAGTTCGGGCAGTAACATACAAACAACATCTTTATGCGTTTCATGCTGTGTATTTTTCTATCTTAATGTCAATATTTAATATAAATGATTTGCAATTTGCAAAGTATTGCTTACTGAGCCGGGCTTACCAGTTCACATTTATAAAGGTTGTACAAATATTCTCTGTAAGAAGAGAGCTCAGGCCCTTTGACTCTTGCATTTGCAACCCACATGTCACTTCTCTGGTATACCCAGGAGCATGGCAAATCATCATTTAAGACTTTATAAAGATCCTTGTAGATAGCTTTACGTTTTGCAACATCAGTTTCATTGATACCATCGTCTATGAGTTTATCTGCCTGAGGATTCTTGTACTGATATCTGTTTTGAGCTCCCTGTGAATGGTAAATATTCTTTGCATCCGGGTCTGGAGTCAAGCCCCATGCCATAAACCACATTTCAACCTGTTTCTTGTTAACCTTATCAACAAGTGTTGGCCAATCAAGTGTTTCAATAACTATATCTATACCAAGTTTTGCATAGTCGTCTTTCATAACCGGGAGGAGAATATCGGTTACAGGGTGCCCTGGCATTGCTGTAAATTTAACTGTGAACACTTCGCCATCCTTTTCTCTCTTACCATTGGCATTCAACTTCCAACCTGCTTCGTCAAGAAGCTTCCCTGCTTTATCAAGGTCGAAATCGTAAGCGTTAATTCCTTCATCGTTATAAGCCCATGATACTTTGGACTGAGGTATATTGATTACACTGCCATAATCACCGTAAATCTGCGCAACAACATCTTTTCTGTTCATAGCATAGTAGAGGGCTTGCTTTACTTTCTTATCCTGATATTTCTTAACAGTGTTGTTTATACCTACATACCCATAACCATTGGTTGGGAATCTGTATACATTAATAAATTCTGTGTTTTTAGCTTCTTGTATATTTTCAGCAGATACATCACCCATATCAATGTCGGTTTCTCCAAGCATTACTCTTTGTAATTCTTCTCCTGAAGGTGTTACAGAGAAGACTACATTTTTAATCTTTGGAGCAGCTTTGAAGTAATTTTCGTTGGCAACGAGTTCCAAAGACGCACCTTCTTTGTACTCAACGTATTTATACTGTCCTGTTCCCATTGGATTGCCTATATTGGCCTTAACTTTTTCAAGTTGTCCTTTTTTAAAGTCGACTCCATATACTTTCTTTGAAACAATTGGCATGTTCAATGACCAGATTGCAGGACCACTTGGCTTATCACATGTAACTTCAATTGTTGTATCATTAATAACTTTTACTCCCTCAATTTTTTCAGCAATACCATCTTTATATGTTTCAAAACCTTTGATAAAAGCTGATGATATATCAATTGGGCCATCATAACTTGGGTCTGAGAGTACATAGTATGCAAATTCTACATCCTCTGCCTTTACAGGAGTGCCATCCCAGAATTTTAAATCTTCCTTTAATGTGAAAGTATACTTGAGACCATCATCAGATACTTTATAGTCAGCAGCACCTGGAATTGGTGAACCATCGAAATCAGCTTCTATCAAACTGTCAAACATTAATATATTTCCATATATATCATATGCAGTTTCAGCGTAGAAAGGATTAAATATACCATTGAACTCAGTTACACCTATAACCATGGTATCCTTTCTATCAAGTGCCACAGCTGGTGACTTGGCTGCATTTGATGCTTTTATAAAATCGACGCCAAGCTTAGTTAAATCAATTGATTCTTCTTTTGGACCTTCTTCTTTTTTTTCTGATCCTACTTGTGTTTCAGAGCTAACTTCTTTATCAGAAGTCTCATCATTATTTTTCCCTTTTCCTAACCACACTGCTGTAATTGCAATTATTACAACCAGCGCAATTGCCAATATTGGCAGGTACTTTTTCATAATACATTCCTCTCCTTTACAATATTAAATAGTTATATAATTTTATAACTTTATGTTAATAAAGTTGATTTAATTCATTTTATAAGATTTGATATAAATTTGCAATATCATAATTGAAAATACTTGCAAATACCTGCAATAATAATGAAATTTTTCCTGCATCAAGTTAATACTTTAATGTGTTAGCAGTTTATCACTTGCTTGATTTAACAGCTCATCTGGCTAAAATACTGAAGTTTCTATAAATCCATATACTTCTCACTACTAAAATCATGAACAAATAAAATACATATTAAAGCATAATAATGCAGGATTGGCTGCATTTCTGCACATGAGTGCATGGGAAATATACCACAAAAATATATAATTTATACGCCTTGTTACCAATATTTACATTGGAATATTTCCAAATTGCATGTTATAATGCTACCGATAAGTTATTATGTAAACTTATTAACTGCGTTTGTTTGCCCAAAACACTAAATAGATTCTTAAATCAACAACAAAAGGGGGTATATATGACTAGTTTTAAGAAACTTATTATATCAGGTACATTAAGCTTAGGTATCCTTTTTTGCAGTGCAGGAATAACACATGCCCAGGAGATAAGCTATAAAGTCCAGCAGGGTGATACCTTTTGGATTGTAAGCCAGAAATATGGAGTACCTGTTAATCGCTTAATGCAGGTAAATAAAGCTACTCAGAATACTATACTTTATATAGGTCAGAACATATTGATACCAACAGATTATGAAATAATTCATACTGTTGTGGCAGGAGACACCTATTGGATTATAAGTCAAAAATATGGGGTTGACCTGTATTCATTAATGGCGGCTAACAAAGCTACAGAAAAAACAATTCTTTATATCGGAGACAAGGTTGTAATTCCGCCTAAACCTCAAGCACCCCAATATACTCTATACACAATACAAGCTGGAGATACCTATTGGATTATAAGCCGGAAATATAAATTGGATGTAAAATATTTAATGGCCTATAATGGTGCAAATGAAAATACTATACTATACATTGGGCAAACAATTAAAATACCTCAACCAGGTGTATCAGGAAGTACTGCATCAGGCGCAGGTACTGCATCAGGCGCAGGTACTACATCAGGTGCAAGTACTGCATCAGGTGCAAGTACTGCATCAGGTGCAAGTACTGCATCAGGTACTATATCAGGCACTACGCCTGTACAAGTACCTGTACAGACACTTACCGGTACAGAACCTTATATTACCTATACACAATATACAGTGCAAAAAGGAGATATTCTGTGGGATATTGCTATTAAATTCGGAATTCCACAAACTGAGTTACTGAAGGCAAACAATCTAACTGAATTATCTATTGCATATATTGGTGATATATTGAAAATTCCTGTCCATCATGTGCCGGTTAAGGCGACTCCAGGAGACAAATACGGTGAATACCTTGATTGGTGGACTGAAGCACAGTATGTTGTGCCTGTTGGAAGTGAATTTGAGGTAATTGATTTTTATACCGGAAGGTCTTTTAAAGCAAAGCGTACTACAGGAGCAAACCATGCTGATTGTGAAGCTTTAACCATAAGTGATGTAAGTAAAATGAAGGAAATATGGGGAGGTAACCTTAGTTGGGTTTCACGTCCTGTTATTATTAAGTACAATGGTAGAAAAATTGCTGCTAGTGCAGCCAGCTTCCCACATGCAGGGAATGATAATGCTCCAGGCGGAATATATACTACATGGCGAAGCGGGGATTATGGAGCAGGTTATAACCTTGATTGGGTTAAAGATAATGGTATGGATGGAGTTTTTGATATACACTTTTTAAACAGTACAAGGCATTTGGATGGAAAAATCGATTTATCTCACCAGGGTAACATAAAGCCGGCAGCAGGGATAAAATAAGTTGGTATGAAAAGCAATCATGTTGATGAATACTAGACACTTTAATTTAATGGAATGGGCACATTTTTTATCTCACTAATCTCGATTAATCTCGACTGGGTGCATTTAATTTAAGTGAAGAAAATATTGGTAAGGAGCATAAGTGAAGCTGCTGTAGCTGGGCAGGGGAAACTCTTCTCTCAAGTATCAGGCATTCCTTTTACGCTAGAGAGTTTCCCCATATCTGAGCGAAGGAAGAGCAAAATTGTTGTTTGAGTAAAATTGTTACTTAATATTCTTTCAGCCAATTTTATGAGTTCAATTTTGCCCAGAGCTGAATTTAAAGGCTCTAAGCAGAGTAACGTCAGCTCCTGGTAAATATTTCTTCACTTTTAAAATATGCACCCATCTCGACTTCATAGATTGCATTTAAGTTTTTATCAAATCCTATTAGCCTTTTAATTTTATAATCTGTTTCCTTACTATTCCAGGTAAACAAAAACATATTATCGTAAAGCTGCGGATATTCAAGGATTTTTTTCTCTCCATGCAGTTCCGCTTCCATCTTTACAGATATAATTCTATTGTCATTTACAACGCCATATAACATCCAAAGCATATAGTCATCCCTGTAGGTGCTACCATGCCAGTAATAATCTATTGAACGCGACACATCATTTTCCTTGCCATGTACCTGATTTCCAGGATACCACATACCTAAACAGCCTTTCTTAACAGTATTACAAGAAAACCATTTGTCATATTTACATAAAAATAGCTTCCCATATTTAAAATTTTGGGTTTGTATTACTTTTGAAGGCCCGTAGTTAGCTGTTTTCTCAGATTTCTTATGCGCAGAAAGTGCTGTTAATGAAGCACTGGAAAACATGAAGTGTATAAAAAGCAATGTTAACAGTATTCCTGTATTTCTTATAAGTTTATGTTTTTTACTCAAAGCTGTCACCCCCATAGCCCCCATAAAGAGGTATCTCAAATCGCATTTTGCGGTTATAATAATCATAATCGAGTATTAGTACAGCAGCCGTTTCATTAATCTTCTCAATTTTAATAATATGCCTTGTTCCGAAAATATTTCCGATACTTGAAGAGCCTCCATAGTACTCATTTCCTAAATCATCATATACATTAAAGTGAAGCATGGACCAACCATGAGAAAAAGGCTTTGAATAATCTTTAGATAATTATAAAGTCTTTAAATAATCCTTAAAATGTCTGAATCTTTTGAATAAACTTATTAAATGGTAACTCGTAATATTAACTGTACATTTAAATAAGTTTCTTCAAAATTACAGCTATCCTTCCTTTTCGCGTTGTACCGCCAATTTCATCGATAACAACCCTGCCTTTTCCTTTTACCGATACGGTATCTCCTTCTTTAACCTGTGCAGAAAGACTGTCTTCAGGTTCCCAATTCAAATATACTCTGCCGGAACTAAATAATGGTGCAACTTTGCTCCTGGATATTGTAAATCCATTACTTACAATACAGTCAAGTCTTAAAGAAGGTACAGTACATTTGATTTCTTTTGTTCTGGGTACCGAAATTTCCAAATTTTCAAGTTTTCCCAGCCTTGTATAGACATTTATATGACCTATTTTATTAAGGTTGTACAATATATAGTCTGCAACATCTTTCAATACAATAATACTGCATGACCTTTCGTCCACAATGATGTCACCTATCTTCTCCCTTTTAATTCCCAATCCCATTAAAGCGCCCAGATAATCCCTGTGCGAAAGGTATCTTTCTGTTTTAAGTTTTATTTCTAATAGGGTTAGATAGTCAGATAGGGATGGATGGTTAGACATTTGTTCAGGGCTGAATATTACAATTGTTCTCTCCGCCTCCTTATATCCGCCATCAAATTTATATTCTACATCTTTTACACCATGCAGCGCACTTTCAATTGTCTTTCGCTGATATGGGTCAAGAAAATCAGAACAGGCAGCTATCCATGACTTCTCAGCCTGGGCTGCCTTATCAATTATCCTGGTTACAAGCATTTTGTCTTCGATTTTATTAAATTTCCCGAGTATGTTTTTCTTGTCTATCATGTTATTCACCCATAAATTGAATAGTATATCCTGATTTATGGGTGCATATAATTTAAGTGGAGAAAATATTGGTAAGGAGCATAAGTGAAGCTACCGTAGCTAGGCAGGAGAAACTCTTCTCTCTGATAATTGATGTTCCTTTTATTTTGAAGAGTTTCCCCGTATCTGAGCATAGGAGAAGCAAAATTGTTGTTTGAGTAAAATTGTTTCTTAATTTTTTATCAGACAATTTTGCGGGATCAATTTTGCCCGGAGCTGAATTTAAAGGCTCTAGGCAGTGTAACGTCAGCTTCTGGTAAATATTTCTTCACTTTTAAAATATGCACCCCTGATTTATCTATCTATTTATTTATAAAGCAATTGCAGCAGTGGTGATAAAATGCCCATTATGCCTCCAAGAAGTGCACCAAGCCAGGTTATTGCCTTCAACTCCTTATTTGCTATTTCAATTATTATTTCTTCAGCAAAAGCTACATCATAGCTGTTTATCTGATCTTCAACAACCTTTGGTATATTTAATAGCTCAACAATATTTGGCAATTTCACCTTTACAAAGTTACCTAGGAAACTTTTTATAAAATTGGCAATATTCTCAAACATATTTTCATCAATATTATCAAGTATATTCGAAACTGGTTTATTCATAACCATATCAATTAGCCTATTAATAATCAAATATATATTATCATATAATGCTGTTGAATTTAAAATGCTATCAAGCTTATTTGATACAAATTTTAATAAATTTCCCTTAATATCCGGCTCCGAGGCTTTTATTTTTCCCTCTACCATATCAACTACCTTGCCCTGCTTCTCTCTATCAGAAATATAATCCAATATAATATCCGAAATCTGTAATATTCCTTGTTCCTTATTTTCAGGCGAAATACCTGAAACTATATTTGAT
>DAOSDD010000002.1:0-50919 GCA_035362115.1 Clostridiales bacterium
ATCGATTAAATATGGATCAACCATAATATCACCATGTTTTATAATTTTAACAATTGGTCTCATGCAACAATCAGCATAGTTTTTAGCAACTATTCCTGACTTGCTATTACTTAATTGAACACCGGTGCCCACCGGATAGGGTGTAATTATTTTCAAAAACTGCTTTAAAATATGGGGTTCGAAGAGTATACCGCCATTCCCCATAATATATTCTACGGCTTCGGAAGGAAAGAGTGCTTTCCTATATGGCCTATCGGATGTGAGGGCATCATAAACATCAGCCACTGCAATAATTCGGCTGGGCAGTGATATTTTTTTCCCCGGCAATCCGAAAGGGTAACCTGATCCGTCAAATCGCTCATGGTGCTGAAGTATTCCAATACCGAAATAATGAGAAAATGAATTATTATCCTTTACAAGTTGGTATCCTTTAAGGGGGTGTGACTTAATAATTTTAAACTCTTCGTTTGTCAAGCTGCTATTCTTTATTAGAATTTTCCTGGGGATGAATACCTTACCCACATCATGCAAAAGAGCTGCTAATCCTAACTTAAAAAGTTCATTTCTATTACTGTATAACGATAAACCAACGGCAAGTGATAAAACTGAAACATTTACTGAATGAAAAAAAGTATAATCATCATAAACCTTAAGATCAAACATATTTACAAGAAGTTCCTTGTTTGCTTGAATAATATCTATAATATCATCAATGAGTTTCTCAAGTTTATCAACAGTTTTGCTTCTTATGGCCTTTATACTTTCGATCTCCTCGAATGCATTTTTAATAGTTTTAACGCATTCTAAACGCAAATTATCATCTATCAATACAGGAACTTCTATATCATGTGAAAGTGCATCATCAACATATATACCGTGATACCCCAATTCCTTTAACTTAACTATGTAAGATTCCTGGATTTTAGTACCGGCATTTAAGAGAAGCTCGCCATTTTTCCCCCAAATTGGTCTTGCGTTAATTATTCCTTCTTTTAGATGATCTATATAAACAAACCTCATAATCAATAACCCTTCCATAAGAAAACAACAATTAGCAACTATTAATATAGTATAAAACAATTCCTTACAATATTCAACAAGTTTTGCAAAAATGGGTGCATTTAAAATTTTTGAAGAAATGATTGCCGTAATTTGACTGCTGGATACATAATTATATAGATCGCATGCAGGAAATAAGAAGTGGGAAGTGAGCATTCTACAGGTTATATTATTCATAGATCAAACCTCTTAACCCTAGCTTCCCACTTTATCCAATTATTATTGTACTACATCGAAAGCATAGTTGCTGCCTGAGTTATTATCCCAATTGTTTGCACAATCTTTAAAACATACATTTATTGTTCCTGATTTTACTACAGGGATATTTACCTCAAAACCTTTGTCAGTTCTATTCATGGGATAATCATAAAGGTTATCCCAATTGCTGCCGTAACCTACATGGGCATAAATGTGTGATGCACCACTTTGTGCAAGTAAGCCGCTATATTGAACAGTAAGCTTATCGCCCAAAGAAGGTATTGCGGGGCTAACGCTTAATCCATTTTTCAAATACTCTGTACTATTAGTGAAAGTTGCTGTAGTTTTGTTTACTCTTGGCATTAAAAATTACCTCCTTTCTATTATTCTTGTATTTCCTGATTTATTATTTACCTATAGAATTTTAAAAATACAGCACAACCTTTAAGGATTATTAGGAATAAATGCCATAATGAACCTGCATAACAATTTATTACTATTAGCAGTAATATTATACAAATAAATTACTTTTATCTGTGCTTTTTTAATAATTCTGTTGGTTTATGAATTATCTATTTGTGAATAGGTTTTGCTTTTTTTGCAGATAATATTACAACCTTATAACTTTTTTAATAATTGGAAAGGATGATAAATATGAAGGCAGTTATTATGGCTGGCGGAGAAGGTACAAGATTAAGACCTTTAACCTGCAGCAGACCAAAACCTATGGTACCTGTAGCAAATAAACCTGTAATGCAGTATATTATTGAGTTATTAAGAAAGTATGAACTTGTAGATATCGCTGTAACATTGCAATATATGCCGGAAACAATTAAGGATTACTTTAGAGATGGTAGTGAATATGGCGTTAATTTGTCATATTACGTCGAAAATACTCCCCTGGGTACTGCAGGAAGTGTAAAGAATGCAGAAGAATTCCTTGATGATACGTTTATTGTAATTAGTGGAGACGCACTTACTGATGCAGATTTAAAGAGTGCTGTAGATTTTCATAATAATAAAGGTTCAATAGCCACACTACTGCTTAAAAAAGTAGATGTACCGCTTGAATATGGGGTAGTTGTAACGGATAGTGAAAGCAGGGTAACAAGATTTCTGGAAAAACCAAGCTGGGGTGAAGTGTTCAGCGACACTGTCAATACTGGAATATATATCCTTTCTCCTGTTGTGCTAACCTATTTTAATAGAAACGAAATGTTTGATTTTAGCAGAGATTTATTTCCTATATTGTTAAATGAAGGAATGCCAATGTATGGCTACATAATTGATGACTATTGGTGTGATATTGGCGATCCTAATGCTTACATCCAATCCCATATTGATATTTTTGAAGGAAAAGTAAAAATAAATATTCCCGGGAAAGAAATAATGAAAAATGTGTGGGTAGGTGAAGGTACAGCTATCGATGAAAATGTAAAAATTCATTCACCTTGTATTATAGGTAAACACACAAGAGTAAAGAAAAATAGCTTAATAGGTGAATATTCAATAATCGGTGATTCTAATATTATAGGAGAAGGGGCAAGCATAAAAAGAAGCATTATATGGAATAACTCACTAATAGATGAAAATGTTGAACTAAGAGGAAATGTAGTATGCAATAAAGTTCACTTCTATAATAATTCATCAGCATTTGAAAATTCTGTAATAGGTGATGACACCGTAATAAAAGAAAATGCTATCATTAAACCAAACATAAAAATCTGGCCGGACAAGCTTATCGATGAAGGGACTATTGTAAATTCCAATCTTGTATGGGGTGCAAAATACACAAGGAATATTTTCGGGAACAGAGGTATAGCAGGTGAAATAAATAATACTATAACACCTGAATATGCATCAAAACTTGGCGCAGCATACGGGGCTATTTTTAAGGAAAAGGGAAAAATAGGCATAAGTTGTGACAATAATCCTTCTACTAAAATGATTAAATCAGCATTTATCGCAGGTTTGCTTACTACTGGTCAGGAAGTATATGATCTTGGAGAAATGCTTTTGCCTATAACAAGGTCTGCAATTAGATTTTACAGAATGGATGGTGGAATTCACATAAGTTCTCTCAGACAAAATCCTGCAAGGTTGTTTATTGATATTTTAGATGAAAAAGGATGCAATATTAACAGAGGTACTGAAAGAAAAATTGAAAGTATTTTTATTAGAGAAGATTTTACCAGATGCGAAGGAGACTGCATTAAGGAAGTTACAAAAATATACGATTACAGTAATTATTATCTTGGAAACATTATTAATAGTGTAAAGGCTGCAAAATTCAACTATAAAATAGTTCTGAATACAAGTTCTGATTTTACTGCAGAAATCATGAAAAATCTTTTGAATGCACTCGGCTGTGAAGTAGAGCTGCTTAACCTGAAAATTGTAAACAGCAAAACAAAAAGAGAAAGTATGACATCAGCAGATGTTAGATTTTTTACGAGTCATATAAAAATGGGTAATTATGATCTGGGTGTATCAGTTGAGGATTCCTCGGAAAAAATGATGCTTATAGACGATAAAGGGCGGATATTAACTGAGGACATGTACATGGCTCTTATAGCAATAATGCTTTTCAAATCAGGCGGAGGAGGTACGGTAGTTGTACCTTTATCTACAAGCCATGTTATTGAAAAAATTGCCGAGGAATATAATGGGAAGGTTATAAGAACTAAAACATCCACACAGGATATAATGTATAAATTATTAGGAAATGGTGAAGAGGAAATGTTTGATCAATTTACTCTTCATTTTGATGCAATAGCCGGACTTGTTAAAATTTTGAAGTTTATGTCATTAAATAATTATAAGCTTTCAACGCTGGTGGATATGATTCCATCTTTTTATATGAATAGACAGGAAGTTGAATGTCCCTGGAATGCAAAAGGAAAAGTTATACGGGAAATAATACAGGAACAAGAAGGAAATACAATTGAAACTACCGAAGGAGTAAAAATATATAAAGATGGAGGGTGGGTTCTTGTTTTACCAGATGCTGAGCTTCCTATATGCAGGGTTATAAGCGAAAGCTATTCGGCAGAATTTGCCAAAGAGCTAAGTACAGCATATGCTGATAAAATAAGGGAAATAAGCCAAAAGTAATCTTTTTAATAACTAGAACCCTTTTCAGAAGGTGCATTTAATTTATCTGAAGAAAATATTGTCAAGGGACATAAGTGGAGGCTCTAAACACCGTAACTATAGCCCCTGGTTAATATTTCTTCAGATTTTATAAATGCACCCCTTTTCAGATTTTCATCTTGCAAAATAAGTATATTAAAAGTAAAATAAAAGTATGGTTGCTGCAAAACAGGAGCAATTAGTTTTACAATGTTGTGTACGATGTTGTATATAATGACAGGAGTTTTAGTGATGAAAAAAGGCAGCTGGTTTGTGTTATTTTTAATATATTCTATTTTAGGCTTTATTATATCGCTTCAATTTAGAAGTAATATGAGTACAAAAAAAGAAAAATCAGCCTCTGTTTTAAATACCGAAAGACTTCTGGCACAGGTTGAGCAGGAGAAAAAAACTCAAACTGAGCTTAAGGCTGAAATAGAACAAAATAGAAAGAAAATTGAAGAATATTTAAAAAGTTATATTGAGTTAAATGATGATAGAAAGTTAAAAGACTTGTGGACGGCTCTATATGATGCGAAATTGAAAGCAGGTTTTACAGATGTAGAGGGACCCGGGCTTGTAATAAAACTTGATGATGCTCCTTCAAAAAAATCTGATGATCCATTGCTTTCGATTATACATGATGCTGATATACAAATAATTCTTAATGAGCTTAAAAAAGCAGGAGCACAGGCAATTTCCATTAATGGAGAAAGGATAGTTGCAACAAGCGAGCAGCTTTGTGCGGGCCCGACAATTAGAATAAATAAGGAGGTTTACTCGGTCCCTTATAGAATTAACGTGATTGGTCCCCCGGATGACCTATACTATTCATTAATGATGTCTGAGAGGGTAATATTGATGCGTAAACAGGGAATAAGAATTACAGTTGGCAGATCAAACAAGGTTTTAGTAGAGCAGTACAAGAAAGACCCTACTAAGCTTATTTCCAGGCTTGAGGTGATTGGATTATGAAAATAGCAAGGAATATTGCAATTACAGTTGTGTGTATTATTTTGGGAGTAATGGTTGCATGGCAGTACAAAAGTATAAATTACAATCAAAACGCCATGAGTTACCAGAATAAAAGAGCTGAAGGATTAATGGAAGAGGTTATAAGGCTGCAGAAAAACAATGCAGATTTAAGAACCCAATTACAAAAACTTCAAAATGATGTTAGGTTGTATGAAAGTGCAAAAGCAGGAAGTGATGAAGCATCGAAAACGTTGCTCGAACAATTAAAAACCGCAAGAATCTTTGCAGGCTTTTATGATGTAAAAGGCAAAGGAATAATAATAACAGTTGAAAGTAATATCTATACTGTATTGGAAGATGATATTCTTGCTTTGGTAAATGAACTGCGGGCAGCAGGAGCTCAGGCAATATCTGTTAACGATGAACGGATTACAGCTATGACAGAAATAAGAGATGCACCTCCGTATACAATGATTAACAAGGTACCTGTAACAGCACCGTTTACGATAAAAGCCATTGGAGATCCTGAGCAATTGGAGAACTCGCTGAAAATGATTAGTGGTGTTGTAGAAAACCTGCAGGAATTTTTAAAAATTACGATTAAAAAATCAGATGATATTTCCATACCAAAAGTGAGGGAGGACGGCTCAGTAATAAAAATCGACTTATTAAACCCGGTTTCACAATGATAAATAGTATTATTTCTTTACTCCCTGAAATATAAATATTATAGATATTTATTTTTCAGGGAGTTGATATACTTTGTATAAAAGAATATTTGTTCTATTCTTAATATCTATAGTTTTAGCTGGATTTATTACAATTAATCTATACGAAAAAACAAGAAAAAATCATAAGCCTTTTAGAGCTCTTGGAGAAGTTTATAATTCTGATTTTAAAGATCTTGATTTAAGCATAGAGTTAAGTGGAAGGCTTTCAAGCGATAATCAATATTCTGACAAAAAAGCATATCCAGAAAATAATAAGCTTAATAGCAGTTCAATATTAGAGAATAATCTAAAATATTCAGATTATTCAAATTCTGTGGAAACCTCTCAAAATATTGTCTACAGTAATAAACTTTTATCATGGGGTATTTTAAGAAAACCAAATAATGAAACTCCAGCTGCAGATCCGGGTGCACCAGAACTGCTTGCAAAATACAATGGAATTTATTTGGGAGATACGTCAAAAAAGGTAATCTATATGACTTTCGATGAAGGATATGAGAATGGATATACACCTAAAATCCTTGATGTTCTAAAGGAAAATAAGGTACAGGCCGTATTTTTCATAACTGGGCCCTATTTGAATAAACACCAGGATCTGGTGAGACGTATGGTGGAAGATGGTCATATAGTTGGAAATCACACTGTACATCATCCAAGTCTTCCTACTTTGACTGATGAGGAAATAGAAGAGGAGATATTGGGACTGGAAAGGGCATTTAATGAAAAATTCAATAGAAAAATGCAATTCTTGCGCCCCCCAAAAGGGGAATACAGTGAAAGAACTCTTGCAATAACAAATAAACTGGGTTATCAGAATATGTTTTGGAGCTTTGCATATGATGATTGGTATAGAGATAAAATCAGAGGCCCTGAATACGCACGTAACATAGTGATGAATAACCTGCATAATGGTGCCATACTATTGCTGCATGCTGTTTCAAAAGACAATGCAGATGCCCTTGATATGATAATCAAAGGTGCAAGAGAAAAGGGTTATGAGTTTGGAGACTTTGATGAGCTAAAAGAGTAGTTAAAGGAGAGTTAACAAAATGGCTTTGTCCAGAAAGAATATCAAGGATGCAGGTAAAAACAGTAAAGTAAAAGGAGAAAAAAGGCATGCCGATAAAAATGTAAAGGAAAAACTTACTGAAGTTCTTGAACTACCAAAGGAAGTTATACTTAACATACCTAAAATGACTATAATAGGTAATAAGGAATTGGTAATTGAAAACTATAAAGGAATAATTGAGTATGGAAGTGCTAGAATACGGATAAATACAGGCACAGGATTGATAAAAATCACCGGTAATGGTTTGAATATAAAGGAGATCACTTCAGAGGATGTAATTATAGGGGGAGATATAAGTTCATTGGAATTCCAGATGTAATTGTTGCAGCTATGGAGGTTAAAAATGTTATTTTTAAGGTTATGGAATTATATTAGAGGATATGTTATCATATTAATTGAAGGGTATTACCTTGAAAGGTTTATTAATATCTGTACACACAGGCAGATATTTTTATGGGATGTTAACCGCTCCAGTGATATAGCAATGACATTAAAAGTAAGCATACAGGGGTTTAAGTTGCTAAGACCGGTAGCACAAAAAACTTATTGCGCAATAAAAATTGTAGACAAAAAAGGTCTGCCCTTTATTCTAAGCAGATATAAGAAAAGAAAGGCTTTTGCGCTGGGTGCATTGTTATTTTTTTTCCTTATAAATGTACTGGCCTCATTTATATGGGATATAGAAATAACAGGCAACATGGAAATAGGGAGAATGGAAATTGCTGAAGCACTATTTAGTATGGGGATAAAGCCCGGAACTTTAAAATATAAGGTTGATGTAGATATAGTTGCCAACGAACTGATGCTTAAAATGGAAAAGCTGGCTTGGGTTGGCTTTGAAATAAGGGGTACCAGAGCTTTGCTATATTTGAAGGAAAGGCAGAAGCCGCCTGAACTGGTAGCTAAAGATATACCATGTAATATTATTGCTGGAAAAGATGGTATAATCAAGTCAGTAATAGTAAAAGCAGGCCAGGAACTGGTAACAGCAGGTGATACTGTAACAAAAGGACAGATTCTTGTGACTGGAGTAATCAAAGGTAAAAACGAAAATGAACCACAAAAACTTGTCCATGCAATTGCAGAAATTGAAGCAAGAACTTGGTATGAGGCCAACGGTACGGTAAAATTTAAAACTGTAGAAACCGTACGCACAGGTAAAACTACAGAAATTTACAGGCTGAAGTTACTTGGCAAAGAAACGAACATACCATTTTTAAAGAAAATGGATTTTGTCAATTATGATAAGATAGAATTTAGAAAGGTATTATCGTTGGGAAAGGATCTTGTACTGCCTTTTGAGTTATTAACAGAGAAATACTATGAGAATGAATTGGTAGAAAAGAGTTTGAGCGTTGATGAAGCTAAAGAAGCAGCTGAAAATAAGGCAATTAAAAAACTTATGGACATTATTCCGGAGAAAGCGGAAATTTTAAACAGGATAATAGATTTTAAACAGAACAATGAAGACGCAATAACTGCAAATATAATAATCGAATGTATTGAAGATATAGGAATTACAGAAGAGATTGGGGGAGAATGATTGGAAGGACAAATTGAAAAAGCTGTTGAGCTTGACAGACTGGACTCAGCAATAAATTTATTTGGCAAATGTGATGAAAACATTAAGATTATCGAGGAAGCTTTTGGAATAAGGGTAGTTTCCAGGGATGAAGGAATTAAAATTATCGGGACTTGTGAAAATGTCGAGAAGGCTGATAAAATAGTAAAAAAGTTAATTAATATAGCTGAAAAGGGAGAAACAATTACACGGCAGAATGTTAATTACCTTGTACAGTTGGCAGAAGAAGGTTTGCTTGAAATTAACAGTGATTACCTGGATGACTGTGTATGCTTTACTGTCAGGGGAAAACAAATAAAGGCTAAAACTTACGGACAAAAAAATTATGTAAATGCGATAAAGAACAATGTAATATGTTTTGGGATAGGACCTGCAGGTACAGGAAAAACGTATCTTGCTGTTGCTATGGCTGTAACGGCTTTTAGAAACAAAGAAGTCAACAGGATAATTCTTACAAGACCTGCTGTTGAAGCCGGCGAAAAACTGGGCTTTTTACCAGGTGATCTGCAGAATAAAGTTGACCCTTATTTGAGACCTTTATATGATGCCCTATATGATATACTAGGCTCCGAAACCCACCACAAATATATGGAAAAAGGAATGATTGAAATTGCACCTCTTGCTTACATGAGGGGGCGGACTCTTGACGATTCTTTCATAATTCTTGACGAAGCTCAGAATACCACCCCGGAACAGATGAAAATGTTTTTGACAAGAATAGGATTTGGATCAAAAGTAATAGTAACAGGAGATATAACACAGATTGATCTTCCAGGAGAAAAGAAGTCAGGTCTTAAGGAAGTAATTAAAATATTAAAAAATATTAAAGGTATAGAATTTATATTCTTAACTGAAAAAGATGTTGTAAGGCATGAGCTGGTACAGAGAATTATAAAAGCTTACGAAAGATATGATACAATAAAGAGCTGAAAAGATGAAATTTAGTTAGGCCAAAGGCGGTGAATACTAATTGTCGCTATACAAAAATAGAGAGAAGATCGATATGAAAGGGTTAAGGATATTTAGATTATTAAAAACATATATTGTCAGTACAACATTCCAGAAAATATTGATTGGTATTCTAACCCTTATTATTTCCTTCATAATTGTGGAAAATGGTGCTGTTCCAAAACGGTACAAGCTTTATGCAGGAATGGTATCCCCATATGATATACCCGCTCCGCGAGATATTGAAAATGTTTTATTGACAGAGCAAAAAGCCTTTGAAGCTGCGAATAATGTTCCGGCTGCAATTATAAGAAAGGTAAATATTCCTATAGAAGTGCTGAATTGTGTAGATGATTTCTTCATGGACCTTGAAAGTGCAAGGAAAAAAGCAAATGGAATAATTCAGGAAAAAGGGTTGACAAAAAAGTCCAAAAACTATGAAGAGGAATGGGAAAAGGTGCAGAGGCAGAGTGTAGAAGAACTGAAAGAAGCTGTTAAGGAGCTTAATCTTGTTGTACCTCTTTCTGATGACCAGTTAAGTTATCTTGTGGGCAAAATTAGTGATGATGAATTAGTAGTTTTTAAGAAAACCATTAGAGAACTGATTAGCGAAGTAATGGCCCAGGAAGTCACCAATGAAAATCTGGCGTTTAGAATTAATGCTTCACAGAACAGTATTCAGAGCAAAGAATTAAATCAGGAAATTAAAAATCTTGGTGGACATCTTATAAAGGCATTTATTAAACCTAATAGCGAAATTGATATTGAACTTACCGAGACAAAAAGGAAAGAGGCCTATAATAATTTCAGGGAAAATAATAAGATAATAGTTAAGAAGAATTCCAGAATTGTAAGCGTTGAGGAAGTTATTACCGAAGATAAAATGCAAATGTTAAAGGAACTTAACCTGATAGAAACAGGTAAAATTGACTATGTCTTTGCTATAGGCATAATGGTCATATTGCTATTGCTTGCATTACTTCTCCTGGTATATATGAATTTCAATTGTAAACATGTTCTGTCGAATAGGAATTATATTATTGTTCTTTGTATAGTTATTGTTATGATTTTATTTTTGGCAAGGGTTTTATATGTCTACTCACCACTTCTCATTCCTTTTTCGATAGCAGCAATGTTAATAGCTATTCTCATAGATTTCAAGCTGGCTATAATAGCAAATTTCATTTTAACCCTAGCTATTTCAATTATGACAAAAGGTGATATTGCCTTCCTTTATATGTCATTGGTAAGCGGAACCCTTGCAACGTTTTTGGTATCCCGCGTAAATCAAAGGAGCAGTCTCACAGCGGCAGGCTTAATAACTTCCTGCATAAATGCAATAATTATTGCATGCTTTGGAATATTAAGCAAAAATCAGCTTAAAACGATTGCACTAGATAGCGCTATAGTTTTTGCCAATGGATTTGTTTCAGTAATAATAACTATTGGCATGCTGCCTTTATGGGAAACTGCATTTAACCTGGTAACTCCTTTAAAGCTTTTGGAGCTTGCCAATCCAAATCAGGCTCTTTTAAAAAAATTATTAATAGAGGCACCGGGTACATATCATCATAGTTTAATGGTAGGCAACCTGGCTGAGGTTGCTATTGAGGCATTGGGAGGGAATCCACTTCTTGCAAGGGTGGGTGCATATTATCATGATGTAGGCAAATTGAAAAGACCTGATTTTTTTGGAGAAAATCAAATATCAGGTAATCCACATGATAAAATGAATCCAAGTCTGAGTACGCTGGTAATAATTTCGCATACTGAGGACGGAGTAAAAATAGCAGAAAAATATAAACTGCCACAGGCAATCAAGGAAATCATTGTTCAGCATCATGGTACTACAATGGTTGCCTACTTTTTTCACAAAGCCAAAAAAGAGGACAAGACAGGCACAGTAAAAGAAGAGGCTTTCAGATATCCCGGACCCAAACCTACGAGTAAGGAAGCAGCAGTAGTAATGCTTGCTGATTCAGTGGAAGCAGCTGTAAGGTCTATGACAGAAAAAACAGAAGGAAAAATCGAGGGGCTTGTTAGGAAGATCATTAAAGACAAGCTTGATGATGGTCAATTGGATTTATGCGACCTTACTCTCAAGGATTTGGATACAATTGCAAATAGCTTTATGAGAGTTTTTAGCGGCTTTTTTCACGCAAGACAAAAATATCCTGAAATAATTAAAGCGGGGAAAGAATTTTTAGAAGAAAAAGTTTTTGTATTGCCTGATACCATTGTTGTAAATAATAAAATAAATGATAAAACAAACATAGATCACGAAATAAACATGGATGATGAAATAAGCGGAAGGAATTAATAGTATGATTATATTTATTGAAAATTTACAGAGTAAAGTTGGAGTGTCACAGGAAATTGAAGATATAATACGAAAAGCTATAGAACTTGGCTTGCAGAAAGAAGGTTTTGATGTACCAGCAGAAGTGAGCGTAATATTGCTTGATGATGAAGGCATAAGGGAAATAAACAGAGAGCAAAGGAATATTGATTCGCCTACCGATGTGCTTTCTTTTCCCCTTGTTGATATGGAAAATGGAAAAATAAATTCAGATTTAGGAGATTTTGATCTGGATGAAGAAAAAATCTTGCTTGGAGATATTGCAGTATCTCTTGAAATGGCTAAAAAGCAAGCTGAAGAATATGGGCATTCTTTTGAAAGAGAATTGGCTTTTTTAATTACTCATGGAGTATTTCACCTTCTTGGCTATGATCATGAAGATGAAGAAAGTCAGAAGCGTATGTTCTCCAAACAAGAAGCAGTCCTGCAGGATATGGGACTTGTAAGAAAAGGTTGATATATAGTTAAGAGGTGAAGAGGATGGAATATGAAAAGCTGGTTAAGCTTGCCGCAGAAAAAAGGGGAAAAGCATATGCACCTTATTCCAGGTTTAGGGTAGGAGCCGCCTTGATAACTAATACGGGTAATATTTACACAGGTATAAATATAGAAAATGTATCATATGGAGCAAGCAATTGTGCAGAAAGGACTGCGATTTTTCAAGCTGTATCTAATGGGGAAGACAGAATTAAAATAATAGCAATTTCCAGTGACAGTGAGGATTTTATATTTCCATGTGGAATATGCAGACAGGTACTTGTTGAATTTGGTTGTAAAAATACAGAAATTGTGTGCAGCAAAAAGAACGGAGAATTTGTTGTGTATACTTTAGACCAGCTAATGCCCCATGCATTTGATAAATTTTAAGTTATATATAACGCAAAAATGATTTAACTATATTTTATAAAGTATCATCTTTTGCGCGTTATCTTTAGGCTACAGGAGGTAATAAATTAATGGACTTTAAATCCGGTTTTATAGCAGTAGTAGGAAGACCGAATGTTGGTAAATCAACTTTAATTAATAAAATAACAGGGGAAAAAATATCTATAATATCCGATAAACCCCAAACCACAAGAAATGTAATTAAGGCAATAGTTACACATGAAGACTACCAGATGATTTTTTTAGATACACCAGGTATGATCAAGCCCAAAAATAAGCTGGGGGATTATATGATAAGAGTAGCTTTGGAGTCTCTTGAAGAAGTGGATGCTATTCTTTTTTTAATTGAAGCAACAGGGGAAAGACCAGGCAGAGGTGATTTGCAGGTAATGGAACAATTAAAAGAATTAAAAACTCCTGTTTTTCTAGTAATAAACAAAATTGATTTAATATCAAAAGAAAAACTATTATCTTTAATAAGAGTTTACAAAGAATATATGGATTTTGAAGGTGTTATCCCAATATCAGCTTTAAGTGGCGACGGTGTGGATATTTTGCTTGATGAAATTAAGAAAGTATTACCTTCCGGCCCTCAATACTTTCCTGAAGATATGATAACTGATCAGCCCGAGAAGGTAATTGCTGCAGAAATTATCAGGGAAAAACTTCTTCTGCTCCTAAAAGAGGAAGTGCCCCATGGTATTGGAGTTGAAATTCTTTCATTCACTGAAAAAAAAGATAAAAATATGGTTGAAATACAGGCAAATATTTATTGTGAAAAAGACTCTCATAAAGGCATTGTTATAGGTAAAAACGGAGCAATGTTAAAACAGATTGGTACAATGGCCCGTGAAGAAATTGAAAAATTTCTTGGACTCAAAATATATCTGCAATTATGGGTAAAGGTAAAAAAAGATTGGCGTAATAGTGAACAGGTTTTGAATATTCTTGGCTATAAAAGGTAATCTAAGGAAGAGCTTTGGAATAGTTCCAGTATACAAAATGTAATTTTGAGAAATATAATAATGTAGATGTTTTATTTATTAATTTACACCTTGAATAACTTTGAGGCTTGTCTCGAAGGATTGAACTAAGGGTTTTGGTATATTCAACAATTGAAAAAGAACAGGGGGAATAATATTATGTTGAAAGAATTCGTATGGAATTTGTTTCAAAAGACCGGTAATGTAAGAAGCTATGTTTTTTATAGAGAGATTGTTGAAAGAGAAAGTGCATTATTTGAGGAAACAAAAACAAGGGATGAAGTTGCAATTACCGGAGTACATCAATAATAAAAATTCTAATTATATTATTTGAATGAGGAAATGCTAATAATCAGGTTAAAGGTTAAAAATGGGATATATAAAAACACAGGGGTTAGTAATTAAAGAGGTCAACACCGGGGAAGCAGATAAAATAATAACTCTTTTATCAAGGGACCATGGTAAAATTCAGGTATTTGCTAAAGGAGCACGAAGGCCAAGAAGTCAGTTTACTGCGTGTACCCGGTTTCTATGCTTTAGTGAGTTCACACTTTTTAAAGGACGTGATATGCACACTATAAATAGTTGCGAGGTTATTGAAGCATTTTCAGAAGCTGGGAAGGATCTGATTAAGCTTACTTATGCTTCTCATATAATTGATATAATATTTGATACTGTTCAGGAAGAGCAAAGCTCTTCAGGTACTTTAAAACTACTTTTATATACACTTTATTACCTGTTTAAAACTGATAAGTCTCCTGAACTAATTACAAGGATATTTGAATTGCGCTATTTGTGTATTCTTGGTTACTCTCCACATGTTACAGGTTGTGTTAGTTGTGTGAAAAGAGATTTAACGGGTTATTTTTTCAGCTTTAACAAATGCGGTTTCCTGTGTGGTAATAGTGAATGTATCTGTAAGGATGCATCAGCAATCAAAATTTTGCCAGGCACTGCCAGGGCGCTGCATCATATAGTTTATTCGAAAATGAACAAGCTGTTTGGGTTTGATTTGGCACCGGAGGTACTTAAGGAATTAAAATACATTACAGCAAGGTACTTAAGAGAAAGATTGGATAAGGAATATAAAGGTCTTAATTTTTTGAAAAGCATAGATATAACTTGATAATGTTTAAGTCTACTAAATATAAATAAAATATAATAAAAATAAAAAATCAAAAAAGTATTGACAGAGCATATAGATGCTAGTATAATTTACTTTGCAGGTTAAAAATGCGGTCGTGGTGGAATTGGCAGACACGTACGTTTGAGGGGCGTATGCGCGAGCATATGGGTTCAAGTCCCATCGACCGCACCAACAAAAACAGCTATTAATATCAAAGTTAATAGCTGTTTTTTTGTGAATACTAAAGTAAAAATTTTATTTGTATACACTTTTTATTAAATGAGATATAAAAAAACTCTGCTTTATTTATTAAAAACATATTGAACATAGTACAAACTACTGGTAAAATGGTTATAAATATATATGAGAATGTCATGTAGAATCAGCGTGTACATTCTCCAGTTAAAGGGGATATGCTTAATGGCAGGATTTTTTGGCTTCTTTGATTATACAAAACCCGGACCGGGAATACCTGAGGATGCTCCACCGAAAGCGCCAATCATTGTTTTTTTTGAGATCTATTTTAGGAAATTCTGGAACTTGGTTAAAATTAACCTTATGTTCAACCTGTTTAATTTACCGGCATTATTAGCTGTTTTATTTGGAACAATGTATTTAATACAGGGGCAGATTACAGACGATCCGGCTATGGATCTTATGACACGTTTCATAATTGGCAGCGTAGTTATATGCATACCGTTGATTACAGTAGGACCGGCTCAGGCAGGATTCACTTATATACTCAGAAATTACTCAAGAGAAGAACATGCTTTCCTATGGTGGGATTTTAAGGATACGGCCATTAGTAATTTTAAACAAAGCCTGATTATTTCTGTAATTGATTTTTTCGCCTTTATATTATTTGGCATAGTAGTTAACTTCTATTTTAAGTATACTGCAAATAATAATATGATAATGACTCTTATGGTATTTGCCAGAACTATTATTATACTTGCTTTTCTAATATATTTAATGATGCATATGTATATCTACCCAATGCTTGTTACATTTAAGTTAAATTTAAGGCAGCTTTACAGAAATGCTTTAATCTTTTCTCTTGCAAAGTTTTTCCCCAATTTGGGAATATTGATATTATGTACAGCACTAGTACTTTTATCTTTCTATTTTAACACTCTTATAGGAATTATTTTGTTTATTTTCCTTACGGTTAGTACTATAGGTCTTATTATTAACTTTTACATTTACCCTAAACTTAAAAGGTATATGATAGATAAGGTTGCTGATGAAGACACAGAAGTTGATGAAGATGAAGATTACGAAGATGATGTTGACGATGTTGAGAAATCTGATAATACAGAGGAAGATAATAATAGAATAGAATAGAATATCAATCATATGAAAAAATGAAGATGACCGGATATTAACCGATGTTAACAGGATGATAATTTAAATGGCAATTATTAAGTAAGAATTATGTTGTAAAAAAAGTCAGCATAAAAAACAGCACAATATCAGATTGTGCTGTTTTTTTATAATTGTATTACTACTTTGTTATGTTGCCAATGGGAAACGCATTCCAAGAGTGTAACTTTTTGATGACCCGTAAAGAATACATTGCTTTCCAAATTGTCATAGCAGTATTATTTTGATGTTTTAATTGTTAGAGAGCTATTATCCTGTTCTATCATATCATGCATTGAATAAAGACCGGGTTGCTTATTATAAATAAATAACGCTGCTTTTATGGCTCCAGTACCGAATATTTCCTTTGACATAGCAGTGTGTTTTAATTCGATTATTTCATCATTACCTGCAAAAATAACAGAGTGCTCACCTACAATCGTACCTCCTCGGACAGCATGAATCCCAATTTCGGTTTTGCTTCTTTTTTTCCTGCGGGCATGCCTGTCATATACATACTCCTGTTTTTGTCCTATGACAGTATTTATGGCATCTGCAATTGCCAAAGCAGTACCACTGGGTGCATCCAGTTTTTGATTATGATGTTTTTCAATTATTTCTATATCAAAATAGCCTTCAAGAAGTTTAGAGGCCTTTTTTACAAGGTCTATAAGCAAGTTTACACCAAGAGACATATTTGCTGATTGGAAAACTGGTATAAAGCCTGATGCTTCTTTAAGCTTCTTCATATGAAGATCTGATAAACCTGTGGTTGCCATAACCAGAGGTATTTTTTTTGAAACTGCATATTCAAGTAAATTATCTAGTGCTGCAGGATTGGAAAAGTCAATAATAGCATCAACATGAATATTGCAGTTTCCAATATTCGTAAAAACAGGGTATTGATTTTTAATTGAATCATTTATATCGTAACCAGCAACAATTTCCAAGTCAGTGTTTTGCTGGGCCAGTCTGGTAATAACCTGACCCATTTTCCCATTACAGCCGCTTAACAGAATTTTTATCATTTGCATTCATTCCTCTCTTTAACTCAGTTACATCAAACCATATTTCGTTAGTTCGGATTTTAGTATTTCCAGATTTTTTTCGCTTATATCCACCAAAGGCATTCGGCATTTTCCGACATTCATTCCCATAAGGTTCATTGCAGCTTTAATTGGAATAGGACTTACTTCGATAAACAAAGCTTTGATAAGATTCAGTGTTTTCAATTGTATTTTACGACTGCTTTCAATATCACCTTCCAGATATTTATAAACCATGTCATGGGTGTCTTTTGGTATAATATTTGCCATAACAGAAATAACCCCTTTACCTCCTAAAGCTAGTAGAGGCACTACCTGTCCATCTTCTCCTGAATAAATTGTAAAATCATCTCCACAGAGATTAATTATATCTCCTACCTGGGAAAGATTACATTCTTTTATTCCGTAAATATTATGAATCTCAGATAATGCTTTAATGGTATCAGGATTGATATTCAAGTTTGTTCTTGATGGAACATTGTAAAGAATAATAGGTATTTTAATACTTGAAGCGATTGCTTTAAAGTGTTCGTACAATCCTTTTTGAGTTGTTTTATTATAGTACGGTGTAACACTAAGTATACCGTCTGCTCCTGCATCTTCAGCAGCTTTGCTAAGTTCTATGGCATGACGGGTATCATTGCTTCCTGTACCGGCAATAACAGGTATTCTGCCATTTACTTTTTCTACAGTAAATTTAATAGCTGAAAGATGTTCTTCATCAGGCATTGTAGAAGCTTCTCCGGTTGTACCGCATGATACTATGGAATCTATACCTTGGTTAATCTGGAACTCAATTAGCTCCTCAAGTTTTTCAAAGTTTATGCCATCTTTTGTAAAAGGTGTAATAATAGCAACTCCAGCGCCGGTAAATATTGGTTTCCTCATAAATATACATCCTTTCTATATTATTTTGCAATGTATTTATATCTGTGGTTAATCTTATTTTAGATTGATTTTATATTACAACTCCATTATATTATATGTCAAATAGAAATTTCCAGCCATTAATAATTTTATTACAAAAAAATTAAATTTTATATCTTTAAAGGGAAAAAAGCAGTTATTGTCGAATGATAAAATAAATATAATAATTTTGCAAATTGAGTGTGATAAGGTGGTTTTTATGCAAAAGACAAAGAAAAAGATAATATCAATAATAAGTAAATTAATGGTGACTTGCCTGGTTGTCATATTGATCTTGATTCAAGTACAGGTAAAAGCGGAATCATCGAATAATAATGTATTTGATGAAGTAAGAGTAGGAATGTTTTTTAAGAATTCTTCGTCACCTAATGTTTCAAATGAAATATCATATTTTAACATTTCATCTCCTAAAGGCGTTGAAGCAGGGTATTTAAAGGATGGTGAATTCTTCAAAATATTTGATACTGGTGATGGTTCTGTATTAACAGTTCGCAAAGATTCATACTACATTATTGATGGCGCTTCAATACAAGAATGTAAACCTGGTGCAAATAATTTACCAGAAGAGAGTAAAATTGGTCCCTTCCATATTCAGGTTGGAGGTTCTTATGATAACTATGAAACAGTTAAAACTGAAGTAGATAAATACATACAAAAGGGTATAAATGTATATCCGGCTTATACTGATTCATGGTATATCTGGACAGGTTTTTATGTAGACCAAAATTCTGCTGAGCAAAACATTAAAAATTCTCTCATTCCTAAAATCGGTGAGGAGAAATACAGTATTGTACAACCTTCAAAAAATAATATTGTTGTTACCATGAAATCTAATGAAACCAGACTGATATTTGGAAATAGTGAAGGGTATTTTCAAGTTAGGCCGCGGATGGAAAACAATCCGTATATATTTAATATTAACGGAAAAAATTATAGAGGAATAATTGAAACAAGAAGATTGGAAGAAAGTGATTTAACAGTAATAAATATACTCCCTATAGAGCATTATTTATATGGAGTGGTACCATCTGAGATCGAATGGTCGTCTCACCCTGAAGCATTAAAGGCTCAGGCTGTAGCAGCAAGAACTTATATTTATAATAATATGGGAAAATACTCAAAACTGGGATTTGATGTATGTAGCAGCGTAAATTCTCAGGTTTACGGAGGATTTAGCGTGGAAAAAGAAACAACTAATAAAGCTGTTGACGAAACGCAGGGTAAGAAATTATACTATAATAGTGTTCTTGCCCAGGTGTTTTACTTCAGCTCAAGCGGGGGAAGGACGGAGGCTGCGAAAAATGTATGGTCTGAGGATCTTCCGTATTTGCAAAGTGTAGAAGATAAATATGAACAGGAAGGATCAAAAAACTATACTTGGGAAAAAACAATATCAGCAGCTAAAGCTGGAGATATTATGGTTTCCTTGGGTAATGATATTGGTGAGGTGTTAAGAATAACAATCGACAATACTTCAGAAGCAGGAAGAGCAATAAAGATGACGGTTGCTGGAACTAAAGGGGAAAAAGTTTTCCTAAATTCAAGATGCAGAGATTTGTTGAGCTTGCCCAGCCAATGGTTTACAATATCAACAGACTCTGATGCAGCGGTATGGAATAGTTCGGCTAATGAAAAGATTAGTGTGCAGGTTGGAGGGAAAAAGGTAGTTTCAGTAAACGGTTCAGGTACTATAGCTGTAAATGGAAACATTTCAGTACTGGGAGATAATGGATTAAAAAGGATAATACCAGCAGTTCCTTCTACATATACCTTTAGCGGCAGAGGTTATGGACATGCAGTTGGTATGAGTCAACAGGGCGCAAAGGGGATGGCAAATGCAGGTTTCACATATGAAGATATTTTACTGCATTATTTCTACGGTACAAATATTAAATATGAGTAGTTTGAAGAGTGCAGTTAAATTAAAATAGCAGGTTAGGAATGATATTATCAATGAAGGTTAAAGATTTTTACTATGAGCTTCCTAAGGAGTTAATTGCTCAGGAACCTCTGAAAGAAAGAAGTTCATCTAGATTAATGGTACTGGAAAAAAGTACCGGAGGAATAACACATGAAATATTTAATAATATTGCAGGATACTTAAAGCAAGGGGATTGCCTTGTAATTAATGATACAAGAGTAATACCGGCAAGGCTTTTAGGTGAAAAAGAGGATACAGGCGGAAAGATTGAGTTTGTTCTGTTAAAGAAAGAAAGAGATGATATATGGGAAGTTATTCTAAAGCCCGGCAGGAGAGCAAGACCGGGTTCAAGATTTGTTTTTGGGGATGGCATTCTTAAAGCTGAGATTATCGATATACTTGATGAAGGAAATAGACTGGTAAAATTCGAATTTGAAGGAATATTTGAACAGGTACTGGACAAAGTGGGTATAGTACCTCTTCCTCCATATATTACAAAAAAACTTTCAGATTCCGAAAGATATCAGACTGTATATTCAAAATACAGAGGCTCAGCAGCGGCCCCTACGGCAGGATTGCATTTTACAAATGAATTAATTGATTCAATTAAACTAATGGGAGTGGAAGTAGCCAACATTACTTTACATATAGGATTAGGTACTTTCCGCCCGGTAAAAGTTGATAATGTGGAAGAGCATCATATGCATTCAGAGTATTACAAAATTGACCAGGAAACCTGTAATAAAATAAATGCTGCAAAAAAATCAGGAGGAAGAATAATTGCAGTTGGAACTACAAGCTGCAGGGTATTGGAAACAGCTTCCGGACAGGATGGGCTGCTAAAGAGCGGGGAAGGGTATACGGATATTTTTATATATCCAGGTTATAAATTTAAAATGATTGGTGGCCTTATAACCAATTTTCATCTCCCGGAATCCACTTTAATAATGCTTGTTAGTGCCTTTGCAGGTTATGATAATGTGATGGAAGCATATAAGACTGCTGTAAATGAAAGATATAGGTTTTTCAGCTTTGGGGATGCGATGTTCATAATATGATTTATACTTTTTTAAAACTTATTATACCTTAAGTATCAGAGGTTAGAGAGGTACAAATATGTCAGCTGTAAAATATGAACTTATAAAAAAATGTAAGCAAACAGGTGCAAGGCTGGGGGTGGTGCATACACCTCACGGAAGTTTTGAAACACCTGTATTTATGCCTGTAGGTACTCAGGCAACAGTAAAAACAATGTCACCACACGAGCTTAAGGAAGCAGGTGCCAAAATCATTTTAAGCAATACGTATCATTTATATATGAGGCCTGGACATGATATTGTAAAAGAGGCCGGAGGACTTCACAAGTTTATGAGCTGGGACAGTTCCATATTGACAGATTCCGGGGGCTTTCAAGTGTTCAGCCTCAGCAACCTCAGAGATATTCATGAGGATGGTGTATACTTTAAATCTCATATTGACGGTTCAAGGCATTTTATATCTCCGGAAAAGTCCATCGAGATTCAGAATGCACTTGGCTCTGATATTATTATGGCTTTTGATGAGTGTATACCATATCCAAGTGAATACAAATATGTATATGATTCAGTTGAGAGAACTAGCCGCTGGGCCAAACGCTGTAAAATTGCACATCAGAATACAGAAAAACAGTCTTTGTTTGGGATTATACAAGGGGGCATATTTAGTGATTTACGGCAGAAAAGTGCGTGGGAAATAATGGATATCGGTTTCCCGGGTTATGCTTTGGGTGGCTTAAGTGTTGGTGAACCTGCAGAAGAAATGTATGAAATGCTTGAATGTACACTGCCATTATTGCCTGAAGATAAGCCCAGATATCTTATGGGTGTTGGAAGTCCGGACTACCTAATTGAAGGAGCTATAAGGGGTATTGATATGTTCGATTGTGTGCTGCCAACCCGTATTGGAAGAAACGGTACTGTCCTTACTAGCAGGGGAAGGGTTATTGTGAGAGATGCAGCATATGCAAGAGACTTTTCACCATTGGATCCGGATTGTGACTGTTATACATGCAGAAATTTTACGAGAGCATATATAAGACATCTTTTAAAAACTAATGAGGTCCTTGGTATGCGACTTACTACATACCATAATATTAAATTTTTAATAGACTTGATGAAAAAGATAAGACAGGCTATAATAGAAGATAATCTCGGAGATTTTAGAAAAAATTTCTTTAATTCCTTCGGGTATACAAAATCAACAACCAATATTTAGATTTTATCAAAATTGTAAGAAGGAGGATGGTAAAATGCCGGAAGAGGGTGCTGCAGGTTTGGCAGGTTTGGGAGGCGTTGGATTTATACTGTATATAGTATTTATTATTGGTATTATGTACTTACTTGTTTTTCTACCACAAAAGAAAAGAGATAAAAAAGCAAAAGAAATGATTAGTTCTTTAAAAGTAGGAGATAAGGTTGTAACCATTGGTGGATTAGCAGGAAAAATAATAAATATTAAAGATGACGAAGTTACAGTAGAAACAGGGGTTGAAAAAACCAAAATGACCTTGAAAAACTGGGCCATAAAAGAAGTTGATAAACCTATTGAAGCATAGTTTGAAAAAATTGCATAAATTTCTTTCAAATATGCATGTGCATATTTTTTAAGCAGGAATATTGAAAACAACAGATTGCACATGCGGAAAAAATGAGAATAAGGTGGAGCATTTCCAGGAAAATGGATGGCTTCACCTTTATTTGTTGGAGGTCAGAGGTCGGAGATTAGAGATTAGAGGTTGAAGGTTAGAGGTTGGAGGTTGGAAATGTCATGTGATAAGTGAAAAGTTGTTCTAATATTCCTGCCATTCAAATAGATTATATTAGGAATATTTTTTGGGCGGGGGTATGTTATGTTAAAAAAGTCTTTGCAAAAAAAAAGCAGTAGTTCAGACGAACAATTAAAACTGACTATTTTATTAAAAGGCGTTATATTAGCCTACATAATAACAATACCTTTTTTTATTTTATTTTCCCTTATACTTTCTTACACTAATTTCCCGGAAAATTACATATCTACTGCAGTTACAAGTGTTACTATAATTAGTGTATTAATATCAAGTACATCTGTTTCAAGAAACATAAAAAACAAAGGCTTGTTTAGCGGTGCATTTATTGGCTTTTTTTATATGTTTATACTATACATTATTAATGGTATCGTATTTAAAAACTACTCCATAACCAGACATTTAATAACTATGACATTTATTTGCATACTAACAGGTTCTGTAGGGGGAATTATGGGGGTTAATATTGGGACAGGTAAAAGGTCAAGGATAAAGTCA
The DNA here is from genome assembly GCA_035362115.1 of Clostridiales bacterium. Taxonomy (GTDB): domain Bacteria; phylum Bacillota; class Clostridia; order Acetivibrionales; family DUMC01; genus DUMC01. The sequence goes on from DAOSDD010000002.1 coordinate 23,623, forward strand.
AGACCCAAGCGGGGAAGGGTAAGATAGGTAGAAGGGAAATCGCACCCTTTTTTCAAAAAATGCTTTTCAAAACTGAATCTCTATGCTACAATAAATGCGATTAAGCAAATAAATTTTAAAGGGGGCAAATATAATGAAGCATATAAAAACTATAAGTGCTTCCGTTCTTAAAAGATCAGCTAAGAACAGCGGATGTGGTGAATGTCAGACATCATGCCAGTCAGCATGTAAGACATCATGTACTGTAGGAAATCAAAAATGTGAAAAAAATTAACTTCGAAAGATTAATGAGTAAAATTTTTTAGAAGACAGGAGGTTTGTGGACCTCCTCTAATTTTGTGTAAATTTAAGGAGAAAAAACATGAAAGAAGGTTTTATACACAAGTTTTCGCTTAATGGGACGAATACTGTTGTTGATGTAAATAGTGGTTCTGTGCATATTTTTGACCCCGTTGCCTATGAAGTTCTTGACTATTATGCTGAAGATTTTAAGGAAGAAGAAATAATAGCAAAATTGGGTGATAAGTACGGGAAAGAACAGGTACACGAAGCTTTTAAAGAAATAACCCAGCTAAAGCAAGAAGGAATGTTATTTTCAGAAGATGAATACCACTTTTCTGTTGCAAAAAACAATGATATACAGTTTAAAGCAATGTGTCTGCACGTGTCTCATGATTGTAACATGCGTTGCAGGTACTGTTTTGCATCTAAAGGAGATTTTGGATCCGGAAGAAAACTTATGGATGTCGAAACTGGCAAGAAAGCTATTGATTTCTTGATAAAGAATTCCGGTAAACGTAGAAATCTCGAAGTGGATTTCTTTGGTGGGGAGCCCTTAATGAACTTTGATGTAATGAAAGATATCGTATCCTATGCCAGAGAGAAGGAACAAGAATATAATAAGAATTTCCGGTTTACAGTAACCACAAATGCATTGCTTTTAGATAAAGACAAAATGGATTATATAAATGAGAATTTTGTTAATGTGGTATTAAGTCTTGACGGTCGAAAAGAGATAAATGATAAAATGCGGGTTAGGGTTGATAATTCAGGAACATACTCACATATTATACAAAAAATAAAGGATATGGCTGAATCCCGAAATCAGGAAAACTACTATGTAAGAGGCACTTACACCAGGGAGAATATTGATTTCTCCAATGATGTTCTGCATCTTGCCGATGAAGGGTTCAAGCAAGTTTCAGTTGAGCCTGTTGTTGCAGCAGCCGGTTCAGGTTACGATATCAGAGAAGAGGATCTGCCTGAAATTAAAGCTGAATATGAAAAATTGGCCCTTGAGTATGTGAATAGAAACAACTCAGGCAGTGGATTTAATTTTTTCCACTTTATGATTGACCTTGAACATGGACCTTGTGCAGAAAAAAGGTACAAAGGTTGTGGCTCCGGTTTTGAGTATATAGCGGTAACACCTGAGGGGGATATCTATCCTTGTCATCAGTTTGTAGGAATTGATGAATTTAAAATGGGAAATGTTTATGATGGAAATATAGATGATAAAATAGTCTGTACTTTCAAAAATTGCAATATTACTTCAAAGGATGAATGCAGCAGATGTTGGGCAAAATTCTATTGTGGTGGGGGCTGTGCTGCTAATGCATTCAATTTTAATAAAGACATAAACAAACCTTATAAAGTTGGATGTGAATTGGAAAAAAAGAGAGTAGAGTGTGCTTTGTGGATAAAAACACAGATACATTCACTTTAGAATGAGTTACCATAAGTAAAAGGAAATACCTGTGAATATTACTATGTGTGTTAGATTGCTTTATATTACAAATTAACCTTAATATTTCAAAGGGCTGAAGAATGATAAGTATTGACTGCATGTCCTCATAGTTATATAATATCGACATATGGACATGAAACAAAGGGGGAATTAATTAACATGAGAAGAAGCAGCTGGGTCGGTTTTGTGCTTGTAGTAGTAATAATAGCGCTATTGGCTTTTCTTGCCCTGGATGGGGGAAATGCAATAGGAATAAATGGTATTAGTAAAACCAGGACTGGAATTGATATTAAAGGTGGTATATATACAACTCTTTATCCGGATCTTCCTGAAGGTCAAAAACCTACTGAAGAAGATTTGAACTCAGCCAGGATGATAATAGAAAAAAGACTTGAAAGCAAAGGTATTTATGATAAGAATGTAACTGTTGAGAAGGAACATGGCAGGATTATTGTAGAAATTCCATTTGCCCCGGGTGAAAAAGACTTTAACCCTCAAAAGGCTGTTGATGAAATCGGGAAAACAGCTTTGCTTACTTTCCAGGAAGTAGATGAAACTAAAGTAGATGAGAAAGGCGATTTCCTTCCTACAGGTAGAATTGTTATAGAGGGAAAGGATGTAAAAACTGCGGGTGTAGCAACAATGCCTGATACTGGTGAAATTGTTGTTACTCTTGAACTTAACAAGGAGGGTGCAGAAAAATTTGCTGAAGCAACTAAAAGATTGCTTGGTAAAAGAATTGCAATCTTTATGGACGATAGCTATATTACTGCACCTGTGGTTAATACTGTAATTCCCGATGGAAGTGCTCAAATTACCGGACAAAGAACTGCAAAAGAAGCTGGAGAGCTTGCAGATACAATTAGAGCCGGTGCTTTGCCTTTCAGACTTGTAGCAAAGGAATTAAACTCAGTAAGTCCGATACTTGGAGAAGGTGCCCTGAAAGTAACAATCAAAGCAGGAATAGTAGCATTTATACTTGTAGCTGCATTTATGATTGCATATTATAGGCTTGCCGGGCTTATAGCAGATATTGCTTTATCAGGACTTGTTGTAACAACATTGTTATTAATTTCTGTAACAGGTAATACATTAACACTGCCTGGTATAGCAGGTATAATTCTTTCCGTAGGTATGGGAGTAGATGCAAATGTCGTAATTTTTGAAAGAATAAAAGAAGAACTTAAAAATAGAAAGACCATAGGAGCTGCGGTAGATGATGGATTTAGAAGAGCATTTACAGCAATTCTCGATTCTAACGTAACAACTATAATTACTGCTGCAGTACTATACTGGCTTGGTTCAGGTGCTATCAGGGGATTTGCACTTACTCTTGGGATTGGTGTTGCAATAAGCTTTCTTACCGGGGTTACTGCTACCAGAGTTATGTTAAAATCTATATGTAGCGCAAAATTTGCCAAGAATCCCAAATTATACGGAGCTTAAAGGAGGTGCCTTAATGATAGATTTAATGGGAAAAAAGAAAATATTTTTTGCTATATCAATCTTTGTTATTCTAGCAGGTGTAGTAGGATTAATAGTAAATGGCGGCTTGAATTATGATATTCAATTTCAGGGCGGCACCATTATACAGGTAGAAATGAGTGATGATAATTTTGATGCCAATAATATTGGTTCTGTTGTAAGTGATATGCTTAATAAAAAGGTATCATCACAGAAACTAAAAACATATAACCCTAAGAATGAGGCAGAGAGCATTAATATATTAATGCTTAAGGTTCCAAGCGACCATACATTGAGTGATACGGAAATTAATAATATTGTGGACTTATTGAGAAAAGATTATAATGTAAATCCTGAAGCTGAGATACAGATGCAGAGCGTACAGCCATCTATAGCAGCAGAAATTAAACAAAAAGGCATTACAGCCATACTGGTATCATCAGCATTGATAATTGTATATATATGGTGGAGGTTCAGTAACATATCAGGACTGCCGGCTGCTATAACCGCAGTTATTGCCTTGATGCATGATGCACTTGTAATGTTGTCTGCATATGCTATTTTTAAGATACCGTTAAATGAGTCTTTCATAGCAGCAGTATTAACAATACTGGGATATTCACTAAATGATACAATTATTATTTATGACCGTATAAGGGAGAACAGCGGCAAGTTGAGAAAACTTCCTGTGAACGAGCTTGTTAACACAAGCATAACTCAGACTATGGGCCGTACAATAAATACTTCTGTTACAACACTTATAGCAATAGTTATTGTATATATATTTGCGTCAGCAAATAATATACAGTCAATTAAAGAATTTAGTTTTCCGTTAATTATAGGTATTATAAGCGGAACTTATTCTTCAATTTTCATTGCCAGCCCATTATGGATGATGTGGAAGGAACGACAGAGCAAAGCTAAAATAGTCGCAAAACAAGCTAAAGCAAGAACCTGATATTATATATTATATAATGTTATATATATATAATATATTGATATTAAAAAAATATACTAAAGGCGGTCGCCATAATAATTATTTATATGATGACCGCCTTAAATGTTTCATATATGCTTTTTGCTGGATTTTGATATTTACTGCTATTTGTTACTAAAAGCATAATCAACTAACAGACATCCTATTACAACTTCTGCCAGAATAGTAAAACTAGAATTAATAACAGAAGTAGCAATAAACTCCTTATAAGGATCATGGTTAAAGACAAAGCGGTTTAGAACAGAAAGTAAAGTGCCGGATGCAAATAAAAAAATAGAAATGTTAGCACCCAGTTTTATGAAACTAATTGTATGTTTGTTAAGTTTACATAATTCATTATAAATTTTTTTGATTGTTTTGTCGATACCTAGTGTTTTATTCAATTTAAGCACCCTTCCAGATATTATACGTAATAAATTTTCTCTTATATGTTAACATAAAACAATACATACTTCAATACCTAATATTTACCAGAGAAGCATTTTCTACATTTGAAGAGAAAGCACCTGTTTGCCAGAAGACAAAATAATTTAAATAAATAAAGGATATTTTGCTGAATATGTAGAATATATTTTACATTGGTTATTATAATTAATAACTTATTATTACTATGCCAGTTTGGAAAGAGATATCTCTTCCGACTAGAAATGTACTTTCCATTGGCAACATAGCAAAGTAGTATTAATATAATTTCAAATACTATATGATATTTGAATATAAATAACAAATTAAAATATTTGAGAAAAAAGAAGGATTATTGATATTTTTGTCGAAGAATAATATTCTATAGGATAATATTAATTGTGAAGGAGATGAGCGTTTTTAGTAATTGCTAATGTATAACTATTTTAATGACGAATTTATTGAAGAAATCAGAGTTAATAATGACATAGTTGATGTAGTATCTGAATATGTACACCTGGAGAAAAAAGGGAGGTACTATTTTGGTCTTTGCCCTTTTCATAATGAAAAGACTCCCTCTTTCAGTGTAACTCCAGCCTTACAGATATTTAACTGCTTTGGATGCAATAAAGGCGGCAATGTTATTCATTTCATTATGAATATTGAAAACCTTGATTTTGCGGAAGCAGTTAAATTTCTTGCGGATAGAGCAGGGATAAGGCTGCCGGATGAAAAAAATGTAAACGACGAAGAATATAAGCTTAAAAAGGATATATTGGATATTAATAGAACTGTTGCACATTATTTTTATGACAATCTGATGTCTTCAAGAGGTGTGAAAGGACAGGAATACCTTAGAAACAGGGGCATCCATCCTGCAACATTGAGAAAGTTCGGTTTGGGATATTCTCTTCCCGAAGGAAATAATATATTTGGATTATTTGTGGATAAAGGCTTTAGTTATAAGGCAATAATTAGTAGTGGTTTAGTAATAAAAAGCAAAAGTGGCGAATATTTTGACAGGTTTAAAAACAGGCTGATGTTTCCAATATTTGATGTAAGAGGTAATGTAATTGGGTTTGGCGGAAGAACGCTGGATGGCTCGTTACCTAAATATATAAACTCACCTGAAACATTAGTATACAACAAAGGAAAGCATCTATATGCTTTAAATTTTGCAAAAAGCATAAGGAAAAAAAATCTTATTGTTGTTGAAGGATATATGGATGTTATAACCCTTCATCAGAATGGAATAATAAATAGTGTAGCACCTTTAGGTACGGCACTTACTGAAAATCAAGGACGATTATTAAAGAAGTATGCTGAAGAGGTTATTATTTCTTTTGATGCAGATACTGCCGGTCAAGCAGCTGCAATAAGAGGCCTGGATTTATTAGCGGGTATTGGCTGCACTGTAAAAGTACTATCGATACCCGATGGTAAGGATCCAGATGATTTTGTGAGAAAAAATGGTGCTGATGAATTTAGGAAACTTATAGATGGATCAAGGAATCTTGTAGAATATAAAATAGGTTGCCTGAAAAATCGTATTGATACAAGCACTACAGAAGGTAAGTTAAAATTTGTAAAAAAGGCTGCAGAAATAATATCTAGACTTGATAGCCGGGTTGATGTGGAAGTATATGTAAAGAAGTTTTCGGAACAATATGGAATAAGTGTAGAGGCATTTTATTCAGAAGTGTTAAGGAGTGTACAGCCTGGTAAAAATATTAAAGAGGTGAAATTCTATAATGAAAAAAAACATAATGATGTTAATGCAGCATCAGGTAAGAAGGTTGGAAATATTGATTTAAAGGCCAATTATAGTGAATTGTTGTTATTTGCTATTCTTTGTATTGATAATAATGCCTATAAATTGATTAAGGATAAAATTGGAGTGGCTGATTTTAGTGCAGAAAATAAGCCAATTGCAGAGATAGTGTTTAACAGACTGCAATCCAATTACGGAATTGTATCTGCAGAACTATTAAACATAATGGAGGCTGAGAAAGCAGGGGAGTTTGCAAGAATTCTTGAGCAGGAGTGTAATTTCGATGATAGCAGAAAAGCTGCTATAGATGTAGTTAATAAAATATTTATAACAAAACTGGAGAACAGAAAGCGGGAAATACTGGAAATGTTGAAAAATAAAGAAAATATGCAAAATTTACAAACAAGTGAATTGCTAAAAGAGTTAAATGAATTGGTAGTTGTAATCAAAAAGCATTCTGAGTATTGATGAAAGGAGGGTAAATTTTGAAAGTTAATAATGAAACAAGAAAAACCATATTAAAAGAATTGATTGAAAAAGGTAAATCAAAAGGCATGCTTACTTACAAAGAAATAATGGATGCCTTTGAAGAAATTGAGTTAGATCCGGACCAGATTGATAAAATATATGAAACAGTAGAGAATATGGGCATTGATATTGTTGGCGATCTGGAAGAGGATGTTGAAGATATCCAGATAAACGAAGAAGATTTGGATTTAAGTGTTCCTGAAGGAATCAGCATAGACGATCCTGTTAGAATGTATCTCAAAGAAATAGGCAAAGTTCCTCTTTTAACTGCAGATGAAGAAATAGAGCTGGCCAGGAGAATGGAGGAAGGTGATAATGAGGCGAAACGAAGGTTAGCTGAAGCAAATTTAAGATTAGTAGTGAGTATAGCAAAAAGATATGTTGGCAGAGGTATGCTTTTCCTTGACCTTATACAGGAGGGAAATCTTGGTCTTATAAAAGCAGTAGAAAAGTTTGATTATAGAAAAGGTTACAAATTCAGCACATATGCTACATGGTGGATCAGACAGGCAATAACCCGTGCTATAGCTGACCAGGCACGTACAATAAGAATTCCAGTTCATATGGTCGAAACTATTAATAAACTCATAAGAGTTTCAAGACAGTTATTACAAGAACTGGGGAGAGAACCTTTACCAGAGGAAATAGCAAAGGAAATGAACATGCCTGTAGAAAAGGTGAGGGAAGTCATGAAGATATCCCAAGAACCGGTATCTCTTGAAACACCTATCGGGGAGGAAGAAGACAGTCACCTTGGAGATTTTATTCCTGATGACGATGCACCTGCACCTGCAGAGTCAGCAGCTTTTACTTTGTTGAAGGAACAGCTTATGGATGTACTTGATACTCTTACACCTCGTGAGGAGAAGGTATTAAGATTAAGATTCGGACTGGACGATGGCAGAGCAAGAACACTGGAGGAAGTAGGAAAAGAGTTCAATGTAACCAGAGAGAGAATAAGGCAGATTGAAGCAAAGGCATTAAGAAAGCTCAGACATCCAAGTAGAAGTAAAAAACTCAAGGATTATCTTGATTAAGACTCGATTATTAAATCGAGTCTTCTCACATTCATCATCCATGATTCAGGTGACGGCTCACGACATCCGTGTCGTGAATTACGAATTTTCCCTTGCCTTAAACATAACAATCCGTAAACTTTGTTCAACTTATATACTCAGAAAATCATTTGCTGCCATATTTTGTTTCATGGGAAGAAAATGCGCCCTGCAAATTGCACAGTGTTGACTGCCGAATGATTTATTGCACCAGAATCAAATTTCTATAATTTTAAAAAATCAAGCTATAATTAACAATCAAACGAAATATTAAGTAATGCGGTCATAACTTATATACAAAGGCTTAGATTGGAAAAATAAATCTTGACCACATATAGCGGCGCAAGTATAATATTATTTGTCACAGTTGAGACATTCCTCAATAGCTCAGTCGGTAGAGCATGCGGCTGTTAACCGCAGGGTCGTAGGTTCGAGTCCTACTTGAGGAGCCAAAAGGGCCTTTAGCTCAGTTGGTTAGAGCAACCGGCTCATAACCGGTTGGTCCGGGGTTCGAGTCCCTGAAGGCCCACCAAATATTGAAAAAAGTAAGGAACCTATTCCTTACTTTTTTTGTTATAATGAATAGGAATGTATAAATTTTCCGAATGTGCACTTTTCATGTAGACTGTTTTAAAAATCATTGTAAAAGTTAAATCAAAGGACTAGTTTGAAGAAATTAAAATTCTGGCAATCTAATATGATAGCAGGAATGGAGCTTTAAATATGAAACTTAAGGGAAGATTAAGAGCGATAGCTGAAATGGTTCCTAAATGCAATTTGATATGTGATATTGGCACCGATCATGCTTATATACCTATTTATCTTGTAAAAAGCAGTATATGTAAAAGAGCAATTATAACCGATATTAAACAGGGACCTATTAATATAGCAGAAAATAATATTAGGGAAAATCATTTGGAGGATTGTATAGAAACAAGACTCGGAGATGGACTGCACCCTTTAGATAATAACGAAATAGATGTTTTAATAATAGCCGGTATGGGTGGAAAACTGATGGCAAAAATACTATGGGAAGGTATATCCAAAGCAATGAATGCAAACCTTTTAATATTGCAGGCTATGAACGGATTGGAGCTTGTTACACAATGGCTTTTCGAAGAAGGTTTTGATATATGTGATGAAGAGTTAGTTGAAGATGATAACAGGATATATAATATAAAGGCTGCTAGATGGACAGGTGTTAAAAAAGTATATAATAATGTGGATTTACATATAAGCAAAAAACTTATTGAAAAAAATAATCCATTGCTTATTGAGTATATAGATAGAAAATTGGCAGTATTGGACAAAATTATTTCGGGATTGCAGAAAACAAATAAAAATTCAGCAGAAGCGGAAACCGAATTGTATAAAATGGAAATACTTAAAAAGGATATGACGGAAATAATAAATAATATGAGGTGAATATCATGAGTGCCACTAAATGCAAGGGAATAGTTGATTTTATGGAAAACATTGCTCCCGTATATTTAGCAGAGGATTGGGATAATGTAGGCTTAATAATCGGAGACTATGAACGTGATATTAATCATATTCTGGTCAGCCTTGACGTTACAACTCAAATATTGGACTATGCTATAGAAAAAAGTGTTGATATGATAATATCCCATCATCCCCTAATCTTTAAACCCATTAAACGAATAGTATACGATGACTGGAAAAGTGTTTTAATATCACGGATAATAAAAAATGATATATGTTTATACTGCGCACATACAAACCTTGACTATGCAAAAAATGGAGTTAATTGGAATTTGGCTCTAGCTTTGGACCTGAATGATATTAAAAATTATGGAGAAACTAAGTCAGAAGGTGAGGGATATAGCCTTGCAAAAGTTGGTCTGTTAAAACCGCCCATGAAATTATCAATGTTTGTCAGCAATATAAAGCACATACTAGGTATTGATTCCGTAAAACTTATAAGTAATAATGCTGACAAAGCATTTGAAAGAGATGTCAATAAAGTTGTGGTGTTTTCCGGAAGTTTTGATGATAGTGTTCTACGCTATATAGGTGATGATATTGATGTAATTATAACTGGTGATGTAAAATACCATACTGCTGTTGAAATAGCGGAAAAGGGTGTTTGTGTAATTGATGCAGGCCATTTTGCTACAGAAAATGTCATAGTTCCTCAGCTTTGCTCTCAATTAAAAGATAGATTTCCTGATTTAAGTGTTACAAGTAAAATGGTGGTAAATCAGCCAATTAAGTTTTATTGACAATAGATATAATTGAGCTTATAATTAAAAAGTCAGCTTTTATGAATTAATGTGAATACATATTAGTGAGTAAGCCAGACGGCCGCGTATGTAATGCTGAAAAGCTGCATATGAGGAAAGTCCGGGCTCCATAGGGCAGGGTGCCGGGTAACCCCCGGTGAAGGCGACTTCAAGGAAAGTGCATAGAAAATAACCGCCTGATTTTGTGTCAGGCAAGGGTGGAAAGGTGAGGTAAGAGCTCACCAGCGGTCAGGCGACTGGCCGGCTTAGAAAACCCCACCTGGAGCAACACCGCAAAGTGGGACGTTAAGGTGGCCCGCCTGTCCCGGGTAGGTGGCTTGAGCCATACAGTAATGTATGGCCTAGATAGATGGCTGTTTAATACAGAACCCGGCTTATAGACTTACTCATAATTAATTATCAAAATACCGGCTTAAAAAGCCGGCATTTTGACCTATTTTACATTTCTCCAGTCTTCATCCAATCCAAGTCCATTAAGATCTGCAATAATGTTTTTCGTCTCAGCTTCGTACATACGCCAGATTATTCTCAAACCCTGCAAACTTGCCGGGCCATCAGTAAATGGTCTTGTATCGTTTTGTATGCAATTGAGGAAATGTAGAGTTTCAAATTGTGTTTTCTTTGATTGATCAGTTTCCACCATTAGTACCTGAGTTCTTGAAGTTGTGTCCAGGTTTGCCTTTTCCCCCTTGATGTGGGAATGAAGGTATAATTTACCTTGGCCGTCAGCTTTGCTGTACTCCAGCATACCCTCGGTACAGTGGATATGAAAGCTGTAGCCAAGCCGTGTACCCCGTGCACCCCATGTACCAAAATGGTAGCCCATTGCACCGTTCTCAAACTCTATTACGGCATTACTTGTGCCTTCATTTTCCATCCATGGTGTACCAAAGTTTGTACCCATATGAAATCCTTTCACTGGTTTTCCAAGAAACCATAACAAAAGATCTATATAGTGACACCCATGACTGAAAAACTGACCTCCACCAAGCCTTTTTGCAGATAAAGCCCAATGCCCTTCCGGGTATTTAGTGAACTGTTCAGTCCAAATAGACATTTGAAATGCTTCACCATAAGTCTTAGCATCTACCAGTTCCTTCATCTTTAAAATGATTGGCCAGTAACGTACAGGATAAGCCGTCATTAGCACTTTTTTATACTTCTCTGCAGTTTCAATTAACTTAATGCATTCCTCTTCTGTGTTGCACATAGGTTTTTCCATTAATACATGTTTACCTGCCTTAAGGAAAAACATTCCAGTTTCAAAGTGCAAGTCATGCGGCAATGAGATTAGTACAGCATCTACATTATTTACCATTTCCCTGTAATCAGTGACAGCTATTTCAGCTCCAATAACCTTTGCAGCTTCCTGAACCCTTTCAGGTACAATATCACAAACTGCAGTGACAACCATCTTGTCACTCAATTCCAAAAGTCCAAGCAGATGAGATTTTGCCATTCCACCGCAACCAATAACTCCCATACGGATTTTTTCCATTTATTATTCCACCCCCAAGATATTGGATATATTTTTTATGCTAGTACTACTTTGTCATGTTGCTAAATGATATAATATACTTAAATTATTTAAAAATCTTTGCTAGTATGTTCTAATAATTTGCAATATTGTACAAAAGGTGGGTGAAGCTTATGGTTCGGGCAAGATACATTCTTCAAAATAGCCTCACTATTGATAAACTAATTACTTTTTATTATATGGAATTAACCAGCAAATTTATGACAAGAGGAGAAAGACATGATTTCTGGGAGTTTGTTTATGTTGATAAAGGTGAAATAGAGATACTTACCGATTCTAAACAATATGAGTTAAACCAGGGTGATATTATATTCTATAAACCTAATGAGTTTCATGCAGGCAGGGCAAAAAACAATACAAATCCCAACCTAATTATTATTTCGTTTGAGTGTTCTGCACCATGTATGGAATTTTTCGAGGGAAAAACATTTCGACTGGATGAAGAAGAAAGGAAAATCTTATCAAGGCTGATCAAGGAAGGTGTTGGGGCTTTTGATCCACCTGTAGATTCTCCGAATATGAGATTGCCCAGGAGAAGACAAAATGCACCATTTGGAAGTGAGCAATTAATTAAAAACCACCTTGAAATCTTGCTTATTCTAATGATTCGCAAGGGTGATAAAAGACAAGAAAATGAAAGACTTCAAACAATTACCTCGGAGAATAGAGAAGAAGATTTGACAGCGCAAATTAAAGAGTATATGAAAAGCTGTATTTGTGAAAACTTAACCCCTGAACAGCTTTGTACTGCATTCGCTATAAGTAGGACGCAGCTTATGACCATGTTTAAAGCAAAAACAGGATTGGGAGTAAAAGAGTATTTTAACAAGCTTAAAATAGAAAAAGCGAAGGAAATGATCCGTTCAGGACAATACAACTTTTCTCAAATTGCCGGGTACCTTTCTTATAATAGTGTTCACTATTTTTCGAAACAGTTTAAGTTTATAACACAAATGACACCTACAGAATATGCACGTTCTGTAAAGTCACGGTAGAAAATTAATATTAAGATTAAAATTTCAAACTATTGAAATAATATTAATAGAATACTACTATGCCAATTTGGAAAGCAATGTCTTCCGAGAATATGCTTTATATTAGCATTGGCAACATAATAAAGTAGTAAGTAGTATAAAAATAGAAAATTTATGGCTGGCCGGGGAGGGTGGCATATTGGCAGAAGAAAACAAGGTAACCTTTACTAAACATTACAGTGAAAATGAAAATACATGTGAAAAGAGATATAAAGGAACGTATGGAGATGTCTGCGATAATGATGAAACAGCAGAAAATGAGACATCGACTGATATTGATAGGACAATAGGGGCAGCAAAAGTATCCAATCCCAGGGGAAATATTCATTGCCTTACTATAATTGGACAAATAGAAGGCCATATTATATTACCTCCACAAAATAAAACAACAAAATATGAGCATATAATACCTCAGCTTGTTGCAATTGAAGAAGATGACGAAATAAATGGACTATTATTAATATTAAATACGGTAGGTGGTGATGTTGAAGCAGGACTTGCAATAGCAGAAATGATAGCAAGCATGTCAAAGCCTACTGTTTCGTTAGTGCTGGGTGGAGGACATAGCATTGGTGTACCTATGGCTGTAGCAACAAATTACTCATTTATTGCACCATCTGCAACAATGACCATACACCCTCTAAGATTGAATGGTTTAATAATTGGGGTACCACAGACTTACGAATATTTTGATAGAATGCAGGAGAGAGTTGTACAATTTGTATCAAAAAATTCCAAAATCAGTCGCGATGAGTTCAGGAGTTTGATGCTAAAAACAGGTGAATTGGCAAATGATGTAGGAACAGTATTATTTGGAGAAGAAGCAGTACAAAATGGTCTAATAAATGAATTAGGCGGACTTTCCAGGGCGTTGGAAAAGCTATATGAGTTAATTGGCATGAGACGTAAACAAGTTGTTTTACCAAACCAATCCACAAATATTAATTAGTAATGCAAATATGGAGGTATAACAGTTAATGATACTTTACTCAATAATACCATTAGATGTAGTATTTGGAAACAATAATGAAAAGTTTGGCGAATTATTTGAAATTGAATATATGGGTGAGAAAGTACAGGTATATTCTTCAACAGAAGATGAATATGTAATAAACCGGGTAATCAGTACATCGCCAAAGGCTTTTCTTAGAGCAGAACTTCAGCCGGGATCTTTTATTAATGCTAATATTGCTGATATTAGGGTTAAAAGTAAAGCCACTAATGCAAGAGGATTCAGTATCTATCATAAATAGACATTAGCATAAAAAGAATCATCCCAACTGTAAAAATATGGGATGATTCTGAGCATATAAGCATTGAAATTTATATAAATATTGATTGTAAATGTGAATGATGTATTTAGTTATTCAATCTTAAATTTATTGATTTCCTCTAATAGCTTAGAGGCTGCATCGTTAAGATCTTTTGCATAATTAGCCAGTTCTTCTATACTAGATACCTGTTCTTCAATTGATGCAGTCACTTCCTGTGAATAGGCGGCTGTTTCTTCGGATACAGCAGAAATACTCTGTATGGAATTCATTGTGTCTTCCTTGTTGTGTTCCATTTTAGTTATATATTCTATTATTTGTCTGATCTTTTCAACTAATAATTCCATTGATGAAGATATTTTCTCAAAAACAGCAGTGGTTCCAACAACAGCCTCATTCTGTGAGTTTATTACTTTACCGGCTCTTTCAGCTCTTTCTACAGTTTGAATAGTTTGCTTCTGTATGGATTTTATTAAAACGGAAATCTCACGTGATGCAGACATGGATTGCTCAGCAAGTTTTCTCACCTCAGTTGCTACAACTGAGAAACCTCTGCCCATTTCACCTGCTCTTGCTGCTTCAATAGCGGCATTTAATGCAAGTAAATTAGTCTGGCTTGCAATTTTACTTATTACATCAACAATTTCACCGATTGATTCGGAATTTTTCCCAAGAACATCAATATCCTGTAATATAGAATTTGAAATTGATATAGTCTCACTTGACTTTTCAGTAAGATCTTTTATAGAAGACAAACCTTCCCTTGTAAAATCCAATGTTTTTAATGAGAAATCTTCAATTGCTTTGGCATTTTCAAATACATTATTTATTTCATTAGCCAATTCGCTCATCTTAATTGTACTCTGTTCAGCATCACTAGCCTGGGACGAGGCTCCCTGAGCAATTTCCTGAACAGCGATAGATATTTCATTGGATACGGAAGAAACTTCCTGAGCTGTTGTAGAAACAGTGTCTGCAGCAGTAGAAACTGTCCGGGTAAGTCCCATCACTTGTTTAATTAGTCCCCTCATATTGCCCAGCATTGACGATATATTACCAGCCAGAAAACCCAGCTCATCTTTGCGATCCGACTCTGTGTCTACTGTCAGATTGCCTGTAGATGCCTGATTAGCTACTATGTTAATTTTATTTATTATATTCCCAATTCCCATAGCCATAAAAACTCCTATTGCAAGAGCACATAACACTGATAATATAACTAATAACACTGTAGTTTGCGCAATTTTTCTTGAAGAAGAAAGCAATGTAGATTCCGGTATAAGGTTGAAAAGTATATATCCGGATTCACCGATCTTTTGATATGACATAAGATATTTCTTTTTACTGACAGAAACTATTGATGAGCCTTTAGCTTCTTCACTTTTTATTATTTGCTTGTAAAATGGCTGCTCTGTTATATTAATTTGGACAAGAGTTTTATCCTTTTTACTCTGGTTATCTTCACTTTTATCTGTTTTGTTGACATTGGCTTCATTGGAAACTTCTTTATTAACAGAAGAATATTGATAACCATCGGGGCTTACTATAAAAAATTCATCATCTTCACTGAACCTCATATCATCGAACAATGAATCAACAATATTTATATTTAAATCCAACATTAAGAAACCTACAGGTTTTGAAAGGGTCATGCTTTTAACTATTCTTACTGCACTCAGAGAGAAATCTAAAGGTACGCTGCCTGTAATATTATCGATTTCAGAATGATTGCCTGCCCATAACAGCTTTCCTTCAGCAGCAGCTGCTTTTTTATATAATTCAGTATCCTTAATGGAATCAATGTTATATCCATATGTATTATTTATACCTGATGCTAGTATTTTATTCTCATCTCCAATAAGAAGGACGTTTTTTATAAATTTATTACTAAAAGTTGTTCTGCTAAAAGACTTTTCTGCATCCTGTCTTATTTGGAGCATATCGAAATCAGTCTTTGAAAATCTACCATCTTTATTTGTTAATAGGTCCTGGATATTTTGATCTAAATATATTTGCATGGAAAAAGATTCTACATTAGAAAAAAGCAGATTTAAATAGTTTTGTGCTTGTATCATTGTATTTTCTGTTGATGAGGTAGCAAGCTTCTTAATAGATTTTGAAGATGTAGAGAATGATATTGCTCCTAATAGAACCATAGGAATAACTAACGCCATGAATGCTGCAATTAGTTTTGTACGAATGCTGTAAAGTGATTTTGAATCTAAAAATGGTATCTTTTTTAATACATTTAAAGGTACTTTAAAAATTTTTTTTAATGGTTTCATAAGTAAAGATACACCTCTTTCTTTAAAATTCTCATTATGCTAATATTGCTTTGCTGAAAAAGCATAATTAAAGTGTTAATATTTGAGCACTATATTATCTTTCGGCATGCAAAAATAAAAATTAATACGATAACATAAATTTCATACCATTATTTATGGAAATTGAAATTATTAGGCAGGTTGGTTTGTCTATGGAAAATATACCTGAAGTGTGATATTATTGGTAAAGAACCATTAATGGAGGTGTAATAGTGCAGTCTCAAAAAAAACAAAAGAAAAAGTACATAGTTAAGAAGAAGCAAGCAAAAAGCTCAATTAAACAGCCAAAACACTCGACTAATAAAAGCAATAATAGTGTTTATAATGAAATTACCGAGATTTTGATACTTTCACTTGGACTGCTGATTTTTCTCAGCTACTATATAGATGATTCTATGGGCATATTCGGAAGCCTGGTCAAAAAAATCCTAACCGGTATGGCGGGAATACCATCTTTCCTCATACCTCTGATGCTTATTGTTTTTCCGATACTTATGATCTTCAAAAAAGACAAAGCAACTATGAGGAAAAAAGGCATATATGCTTTTATCCTTTTATCATTAGTTTGTGCAATATTTCATTCAGGTACATATAAATATTTTGATTATGTTAATCGTTCACCTGTAGATTGCATAGTTAAATTTTACAACGATGGTAAAGGCTTTATAGGAGGAGGTGTTATTGGAGGAGTCATTTCACTTCCGCTTTTATTATTATTCCAAACATTAGGTACTATTGTAATATTAACCACGGCTGCTATAATAATGTTAATATTGATTACGGACATTTCCCTGCACGAAATTACCAGAAATGTAATTAGTTCTATTTTAACAGGAAGCAGAAATCTGGTTCGGGGAATTCGGGAAGGAAGAGAAATGGATGTAATTGAGGACAGTAATTTATATGAATTTGGCTCGCATATGAATTCTGCTAATACGAATGAAATCTACACAGAAGGTAAAGATGAAGGGTCAGGCTTTACACTTAATATTAAAGGCGGAGAGGAAGTTTATGTTACAGGCGATTCTAACGATGAACAGCAAACTAAAGTAGTAGATATTAAACAACATAGGAAAGCTAAGTTCCTCACCTTAAATAATGAAAAGGCATTGGAAGTGGAAGTAAAGCAGCAACAGTGTGGTTCTGAATTTAAAACAGAAGTTCAAATGATAGATAAGGAATCAGAAAAATCTATTCCTGAAAATGATAAGAAAGTAGCTGGGAAAAATGTCCGGGAAATGTTTTATAAATATCCACCAATAAGCATTTTAAATAGCAATCAGGAGAATGGGAAAAATCTTAAAAATTATAAAAATACTGCGATTGAAGGAGCAAAAAAACTTGAAGAAACTCTGAAGAGTTTCGGAGTAGAGGCTAAAGTTGTTAATGTAAGCATAGGGCCTGTAATTACCAGATATGAAATACAGCCCAGTTCTGGAGTTAAAGTCAGTAGAATTGTTAGTCTGGCAGATGATATTGCATTAAACCTTGCATCTTCCGGAGTCAGAATAGAAGCTCCCATTCCGGGGAAAGCGGCAATTGGCATTGAAGTACCCAATAAGGAAGTGACGCCTGTGCTATTGAGAGAGGTAATTGAATCACAGGAGTTTAACAAGCACCCTTCAAAAGTTGCTTTTTCTGTTGGAAAAGATATTTCAGGTGAGTGTGTTGTAGCAGACATTGCCAAAATGCCTCACATGCTTATTGCAGGAGCTACAGGCTCAGGGAAAAGTGTATGTATAAACAGCTTGATTATGAGTATCCTTTATAAGTCTTCTCCAGATGAGGTTAAAATGCTCTTAATTGACCCTAAAGTAGTTGAACTTGGAGTTTATAATGGCATTCCCCATTTGCTTATTCCTGTGGTCACAGATCCTAAAAAAGCTGCAGGAGCCTTAAACTGGGCGGTACAGGAAATGATTAACAGGTACAAACTATTTGCAGATAAGGGTGTAAGAGATATAAAAGGATATAATGAATTAGTCTCCAATTCCGATGAACAGGATCGTCTTCCCCTAATAGTTATAATTATCGATGAATTGTCAGACCTCATGATGGCAGCACCGGGTGATGTTGAGGATGCTATCTGCCGTCTGGCCCAGATGGCAAGGGCTGCCGGTATGCATATTGTAATAGCTACTCAACGCCCCTCTGTTGATGTTATAACAGGTTTGATTAAAGCCAATATACCTTCAAGAATATCTTTTGCTGTATCATCACAGGTTGATTCCAGGACAATACTTGATATTGGTGGTGCTGAAAAACTCCTTGGCAAAGGCGATATGCTGTTTTACCCTGCAGGTAGGCAAAAGCCTCTCAGAGTTCAGGGTGCATTTGTAAGCGATAAGGAAGTTGAAAATACTGTTGAATTTATTAAATCCCAGTGCAATCACGAGTACGATAATGCTATTATTGATGAAATTGATAACAGCTCTGCAAAAGAAGAAAATTTGGATAGCGAATATGATGAGCTGCTTCCCCAGGCAATTGAAATGGTTGTGGAAGCAGGCCAGGCCTCTGTATCTCTTGTACAGAGAAGGTTTAAAGTAGGATATGCAAGAGCTGCCAGAATAATAGATCAGATGGAAGCCAGGGGTATAGTGGGAGGATTCGAAGGCAGTAAACCAAGACAGATTCTTATTACAAAACAGCAGTGGCAGGAGATGAAAATGTCAGTGGAACAGGGATAACAATCATTGCCCCCTTACCTTATATCTTGACACATACTTTAAAAAAGTTTACAATTAATCTATGCTAAGAATCCCATTAATAAAAAAATTTGGGGAATGACCATTGAAAACTGAATACAGAGGAGGTGTCGGCCATTTTTGTTTATGGATTATTATTAGGATTATTAATAGCAATTATTGCTTCATTTATAATGTTCCGGCTTGGGATTAATTATAGAAAAAAGGTTGCTGAGGCTGAAATAGGCAGTGCCGAGCAAGAAGCAAAACGGATATTAAGTGAAGCCCAAAAAGCAGCTGAAAGTAAGAAAAGAGAAATACTTCTTGAAGCTAAAGAAGAGATCCATAAGAGTAGAATGGAACTTGATAAGGAAATTAAAGAAAGAAGGAATGAAATCCAACGTTTTGAGAGAAGACTTGTACAAAAAGAGGAAACACTCGATAGAAAACTAGAATCTCTTGAACAAAAGGATGAACTGTTAAACAAGAAAGTTAAAGATGTTCAGGCACAGGAAGAAAAGGTAACAGGAGTTCTGGAAAATCATCTTAAGGAACTTGAAAGAATTTCCGGCCTGACAGTGGAAGACGCTAAAGAATACCTTCTGAAAAGTGTTGAAAGTGAAGTTAAACATGAAATGGCAATTCTTGTTAAGGAGCTTGAATCAAAAGCTAAAGAAGAAGCCGACAGAAAAGCCAAGGAAATTATTTCCTGCGCAATACAAAAATGTGCTGCTGACCATGTTTCTGAAATTACCGTATCGGTAGTTCCTCTTCCGAATGATGAAATGAAGGGCAGAATCATCGGTCGTGAAGGACGTAACATAAGAACTTTGGAGACTTTAACTGGTATTGATTTGATTATTGATGATACGCCTGAGGCAGTGATACTTTCAGGATTTGACCCGATTCGCAGAGAAGTGGCCCGGATTTCACTGGAAAAACTCATACTTGATGGAAGAATACATCCTGCAAGAATTGAGGAAATGGTAGAGAAGGCCAAAAAGGAAGTCGAAAATACTATAAGACAGGAAGGCGACAATGCAACATTTGAAACAGGTGTTCATGGATTGCACCCTGAACTAATAAGACTTCTTGGTAAGTTGAAATTCAGGACAAGTTATGGCCAGAATGTTTTATATCACTCAATTGAAGTATCCAGGCTTGCCGGAATTATGGCGTCAGAAATTGGTGTGGATGTTAACCTGGCTAAAAGAGCAGGGTTGCTACATGATATTGGTAAAGCCATCGATCATGAAGTGGAAGGTTCTCACGTAATGATTGGTGCTGACCTGGTTAAGAGATATAAAGAAGGAAATGAAATTATAAATGCAATTTTGGCTCATCATGGTGATGTTGAACCAACATCGATAATTTCCGTACTTGTACAGGCAGCTGATTCCATATCGGCAGCAAGGCCTGGTGCAAGAAGGGAGACCTTGGAATCATATATAAAGAGGATAGAAAAATTGGAGGAAATAGCAAATTCCTTTACTGGAGTAGAGAAATCATATGCAATACAGGCAGGTAGAGAAGTAAGGATAATTGTTAAACCTGATGATGTTTCGGATGAAGAAGTATATTTAAAGGCAAGGGATATAGTTAAAAAAATTGAAAGTGAACTAGAATATCCGGGTCAGATTAAAGTGAACGTTATCAGAGAAACCCGGGCAATTGAATATGCAAAATAGTATTAAAAAAAGCGTGGAAACACGCTTTTTTAATATTTAACACTATTTTCCTCGCACCTTTTGATGAGATGTTGCGTCTTTATATTGCAGTGCAGGCTTGCTTAATTACCAGCTGCTTGCTGCAATATGCTTATAGGGAAATGGAATGGAGGATATATATTGAAAATATTGTTTGTTGGAGATGTGGTGGGAAATCCGGGAAGAAAAACAGTAAAGATGATTTTGCCGGAGATGAAAAGAAATTTATCAATAGATTACTGCATAGCGAATTGTGAAAATGCAGCAGGAGGAAGCGGTATTACTTATGCAGTAGCGCAGGAGCTGTTTAATTCAGGCGTAGATGTAATTACTTTAGGCAATCATACCTGGTCAAAGAAAGAAATTGTAAATTTTATAGATACAGAAACAAGGGTAGTCAGACCTGCCAATTACCCACAGGAACTGCCTGGAAAAGGAGCTACTGTAATAGGCAATGATAATAAAGGATCAATAGGAGTATTGAATTTATTAGGGAGAGTGTATCTTGACAGTGTAGATTGTCCTTTCAGAACAGCAGAAAAGGAAATTCAGTACTTGAAAAATTTTACGAAAGTAATAGTGGTAGATATGCATGCTGAAGCTACATCGGAAAAAACTGCACTTGCATGGTATTTGGATGGTAAAGTAAGTTGTGTTCTGGGAACTCATACCCATGTGCAAACCGCAGATGAAAGAATCCTTCCATGCGGTACGGGGTATATTACCGATGCAGGTATGACGGGGCCGTATGAAGGGATATTGGGAGTTGACAGGGAAATAATAGTAAATAAGTTTTTAACATATATGCCTGCTAAATTTGAACTGGCAAAAGGAAGCACACAATTTAACGCCGTCCTGCTTGACATTGATGAAAAAAATGGCCGCACATATAGAATTAAAAGAGTACTGCAAGTTATGAATGTATAAAATTATATTATTTTCCTAATAAAAAAAGGATTATTATGTTTTATGTAGAATTAATAAGTGTAAATATCTACTTTTAACCGAACTACCACTATTTGCTTTAAGGGGGTAATATTAAATGGATGTTTTAAAAGTTTCAGCAAAATCCAATCCAAATTCTGTAGCAGGAGCTTTAGCAGGTGTAATACGGGAAAAAGGCTCGGCGGAGATGCAAGCTATAGGTGCAGGAGCAATTAATCAGGCAATTAAGGCCATAGCTATTGCCCGGGGTTTTGTAGCGCCATCCGGGATAGAATTGATTTGCATTCCTGCATTTGCCGATATAGTAATAGACGGCGAGGAAAGAACAGCTATTAAACTTATAATTGAACCCAGGAAATAGATGCTTCAATTGATGCATCTAAAAAGACTTTAATGAAGCGTCCTTAAATTAAAGAGTGAGTGATATTAGAAGGAGTGAGTATTTTTAGCAGGACAGTGAGTAACCCAAATAACAGTATATATGAAAATATATACATGAAAAAAGATGAACTTGAGTATATGCAGTTTTCGCCTCTTACTAAATACAACCAGATATTGACACACTGCTTTACAACCAGAAGAGGTGGTGTAAGTATTGGAGGATGTTCAACCTTAAATCTTGGATTCGGACGTAACGACAGTAGAACAAATGTTATAGAAAATTTTAAGAGAGTATGCGATACCTTGAATATTGAATTGGATGATCTGGTTCTGTCGGACCAGATACATGGCACAGAAATTAAGGTTGTAGATGAGAAAGATAGAGGAAAGGGCATTGTACTGGATAGCGATATTAAAGGTTATGATGGGTTGGTAACTAATATAGAAAAAGTTGCATTGGTTACTTTCTATGCAGATTGTGTTCCCATATACTTTTTTGATCCTGTGAAAAAAGTTATCGGACTTGCACATTCCGGTTGGAGGGGTACTCTTTATCAAATTGCTGCAAATATGATAAGCATAATGGACAAAGAATACAACTGCAATCCTGAGGAGGTAATATCAGTTGTAGGGCCATCCATAGGTCAGTGCTGTTTTGAAATAGGAATTGAAGTAATAACAGAGTTCGTGAAGAAAATCATCTGGAGTAAAGATTTCTGTAAAAATATAGGACAAGGTAAAGCTTATATTGATTTGCAGGGAATAATCAAACAGACATTAATACATTCCGGAGTAAGAAGTGACAACATATTTATTAGCGGTATTTGTACAAAATGCAATAAAGATGTGTTTTTTTCCCATAGAGGGGATAAAGGTAAAACAGGAAGTCTTGCAGCAATAATGCAATTAAGGAGATAAAACAGTGAGTAAAGCCAGAGGCATATTTTTATCAATGGTTATTATTGTTATTTTGCTTATTAGTATGTCTTCATGCCAAAAGGAAGATTACATTTTAAAAAATGAAAAGCAAAATTCAGTATTGCCATCTTTAAAGGAAGATGGTGCTGTTGTTGATGGGGGACCTGTCAAAGGAGGCACCCTGAAATTATTCAGTACATTTCCCGATACTCTTGATCCCATAACTTCAAAGAACCCCTGGCTTCAAAATTATTTTAGCCTGGTTTTTGAAAGTATGATCAAACTCAATAAGAACCAGAAGCCTATAGGAAATTTAGCTGATAAATGGTATACATCGGAAGATGGAAATACCTGGACTTTCCACATACGGGATGGTGTTGTATGGCAGGATGGTTATCCCTTAACAGCGCAGGATGTTGAGTTTACCATAAAGACTATTTTAGAGCGGAATCAGAATACAATTTACAGGTTTAATCTTGATAATATTTTATCTTTTACCGCTATAGACCGTAATACAATTGAAATTGTTTTAAAAAAGCCAAATGCATTTACTGCAGAGTTAATGACTTTCCCCATAATATCAAAGCGTTTTTACAGCAAAATAGATAATAATGATAAGGAAGTATTTGCAACTAAATTTCCTCCTGGAACAGGCCCTTATAGTATACAATCCTATGATGAAAATAAATGCATTAAGTTGACTGCAAGCAGATCATGGTGGAAGAAAAAAATTAATGAAAATAATGAAATGCCTTATATACCCGATTTGGAAATCAAGCTTTACAAGAATACCAGAGAGGCATTTTCTGCTTTTCAAATGGGAAGTGTTGATGTAATTAATGTTGACAATAATAGCATTGGTATTTATTCTGGAAAATCGGATGTGATTACAAAAAAATATGCAAACGGGGAATTCGATTTTCTGGCTTTCAACCTTTCAAATAATACTTTAAGTGATAAGTATGTACGGCAGGCCATAGCGTCATCCCTTAACAAGAGCGAAATTGTAGGAGCAGTATTACCGGGATGTGCGGTAGAGGCCGGCATGCCTTTAATACCAAATACATGGTTATATGAAATGGATGAATGGGTTAA
Source organism: Clostridiales bacterium (assembly GCA_035362115.1). GTDB lineage: Bacteria > Bacillota > Clostridia > Acetivibrionales > DUMC01 > DUMC01. Next base: position 47,749 of record DAOSDD010000002.1, read on the forward strand.
GTCATTTTCAAATAATTCTCAGAAAACGAAACAATCTGATAATGTGAGAGAATTATTAATTGAAAATGGCTGGGAGGAATATGATGGCAAATTATATAAACGTATATATGGGGCATTGAGGCCTTTAAAATTCAACATTATTGTTAATGAAGATAATAATTGCAGAGTAAAAGTTGCGGAGAAAATTGCAGAGATACTAAACAACACAGGTATGGATGTCAGTGTTCATAAAGAAAAATGGAATCAAGTGTTGAAATTGGTAAATTCAAAAATGTATGATGCAGCAATATTGGGTTGCACAGTACCCCCATATCCTGATGTTTCATATTTATACTCTGCTCCTTACTTAACATACCAGGGTTACGCAGCATCTTCAGCTGCCACTGCAGCTACAAATGTATCCGGATTTGAAAATGAAGAAGTATCGAAAATTATTGAAAAGGTTTTTTCCTCAAACAATCCAGATACTATAAAAGGATTGTATTCAAATTTGAAAAATGTTATCAATGATGAAGTTCCATATATAGGTTTGTATTTTTACTATGATGCTGTTTTTTATAATAAAAATGTGAGGGGCAATCTTGACCCTTATTTATGGGATGAGTATAATAATATAACTGAATGGTATATTTCTGAGTAAAATAATACTACTATGTCAATTCGGAAAGCGATGTATTCCTTACGGGTCAGCAAAAATTACCCTCCAGAAATGCGCTTTCCATTGGCAACATAACAAAGTAGAATTAAATATGATCACGGGAGAGAATAAACATGGGAAACATACTTTGGATTGCTATAATAATATTAATAACTGCTGCCGATCAAGTTTCCAAGTATATTGTTATTAAAAGCGTTGAAACAGGACAGCTTATACCTGTTATAAATAATTTCTTTTATATAACATATCATGAAAATGCAGGTGCTGCATGGGGCATATTGCAGAACAAGAGGTATATTTTTATATTTTTGACTATCGTAATATCAATTGTAATGATATATGTATTATTCAAGACAAAGGACAAGATGCTCAAACTAGCCTTATCTTTTGTTCTTGGAGGTGCTATGGGTAACTTAATCGACAGGATTATAAAAGGTAGTGTTGCAGATTTTCTAGATTTTTATTTTGGGAAATACAATTTCCCCACTTTTAATGTAGCTGATTCCTTTGTAGTAATAGGTACTATTATTTTAGCTGTTTATTTATTGTTTTACTATGAGGAAACGGAAATAATAAAGTTATAGCTAGGAATCCGCTTTTATGGTTCAGACTTTCCGAGCAGGCTTCCTGGGAATAGTTAAAAAGGAAATAGCTGAAAATGAAAATTTTAAAATTAGTTTCTGATACAAACAATGAGAGGCTGGATGCATGGCTGGCCACCAAACTTAAGGAATATTCGCGCTCATACCTGCAAAAGCTTATTAGTGAGGGTTTTATTTTTATTGGCAATAATAATGTAAAACCAAACTACAAGCTTAAAATAGGCGAGGAAATCCTCATAAAAATACCTGAGGCTGAGAAGCTTGCCGTAGAGCCTGAGAATATAGCTCTTGATATTATTTATGAAGATGATTGCATCCTGGTTATAAATAAACCTAAGGGGATGGTTGTACACCCTGCTGCAGGCAATTATTCGGGAACTCTGGTTAATGCAGTTTTAAACTACTGTGGAGACAAGCTTTCGGATATAAACGGTATTATCAGACCAGGTATTGTCCACAGACTGGACAAAGACACTTCCGGCATATTAGTTATTGCTAAAAATAATGAGGCTCATAAATTGCTTTCTCAAAAGCTTAAAGCCCGTGATGTGAAAAGGGTATATGCCGCATTGGTTAAAGGTATAATAAAAGAAAACAGCGGTAGAATCCAGCTGCCAATAGGAAGACATCCAGTTGATAGAAAGAAAATGGCTGTTAATCCCAAAAACGGAAGAGAGGCAATAACAAATTTTAAAGTACTTGAGAGGTTTGGAGATTCAACATATGTTGAAATAAGTCTTGAAACCGGGAGGACTCATCAAATTCGGGTTCATATGGCCTATATCGGTCATCCGGTTATTGGAGATGAAGTTTACGGAGGAAAGCAGAAAGAATATGGTCAAAATAACATGAAAGGCCAGGTTCTACATGCAAAGCTGATAGGATTTAATCATCCGGCTACAGGTGAGTATGTGGAGTATGAAGCATCATTACCTGAATATTTCAAAAGTCTCCTGGCAGAAAAAAGCTCGAATAATGTCAAAATATAAAATAGCTATAGACAAGAATTTCTAAATGTGATATTATAAATATAATTAATTTTAATTTAATATAGACCTTTTAAATAAGTCCTGTGAGGCTGCAAAGGTATACAAATAACAAGGTATGACAAATACCGGACAAAACTACTAAAACGTGCTTCTTGCATTCTTGCAGAAGCTTTTTTAATGTAAAATAATAGGGTTTCATCGCGAGTTATCCCGATATCAGGAGTGTGAAAAAGATGTTAGAAAAAGCTCAAATAATGGATGAGGTTGAAATTACAAGGGCAATTTCCAGAATAGCACATGAGATAATTGAAAGAAATAAAGGTGTAGATAATATTGTACTAATAGGTATACAAAGACGAGGTGTACCGCTTGCGCAAAGAATCGCCCGTAAAATTACTGAGGTTGAAGGCAAGTCGGTTCCTGTGGGCATATTGGATATAACTTTTTACAGGGATGATCTGAGCATGTTGGCTGAACATCCTGTTATTAATGCTACTGAACTCAATTTTATTGTTACAGGTAAAAAAATCATTCTTGTAGATGATGTCCTTTATACAGGAAGAACTGTAAGAGCAGCTATAGAAGCAATTATGGATCTTGGAAGACCTGAAATGATACAATTGGCTGCTTTGATTGACAGGGGACATAGAGAATTACCTATAAGAGCTGACTATATTGGAAAAAATGTGCCTACTTCCAGAAATGAAGTAGTTCATGTAAAATTGGTTGAAATAGACAATGTTAACAAAGTTGTTATAACACAAAGAGGAAATGACTAAAGATTTTAAATAGTAAGGAGTATATCCTTACTATTTTTTTGAGATATATTGATACCATTAAAAAACTCAGAAAAAAGGATGGGAGATAATGAATCTTAAATCTAAAGATTTGCTGGGACTGAAAGACCTCACAGCAGAGGAAA
>DAOSDD010000003.1:0-50311 GCA_035362115.1 Clostridiales bacterium
AAGGAGAGCTATAAAGGACTTGAAAACATACAGGTGTCCGTGCCTGTGCAAAACGCGGATCTTATAAACTTTGGCGCCGAATTTAACGATTATTGGAGGGATCAAATCGGCCTGTCATATGACGGGGGACAGAGTTTCATACCGCAAAACTCGATTAGTTGGAATTCGGCTACAAAGAGCATAGAGGCCACATTCGGGGCCCCTGAGAACAATAACGGCAACGCTTTTCACATCGCCGTGGAGGTCTACCGGAGTTACGGTGAAATGGCAAGTTGGAGGGGAGTTTTCGGCGCTTTTAAATTCATCGAAATATCCGCCGAAACGGCAGACTTCGTCCCAATAGAGAGTATTACTGTTACCGGCATACCCGCTTCCGGCATCGTATGTGACAGTCCCTATCCGCTCAATGTGGATATTAGCCCGAAAAACGTCACATTTCCCGGATATACCTGGGAGTCCAGCAACCCTGATATAGCTCGAGTAACTGGCGGCAATCTTGTATTCTACGCAGAGGGCAAAGTGACCATCACCCTGAGATCTGGAGAAGGGGAATATCGCGCGGAGCAAGGTCTGCCAGCCAACGACGATGTTTTGGTCAAGACATTCACGTTCTTTGCGGGGACTCCGCGCCTGATTACCGGCAGCATATCGGTAGGCAAAAGCGATACCACCACAGCCGTGACCGCACGGTTCAACGACAATTTCGATAGTTATGAAGACGAATGGAAAACTCCGGTGTTGACCTATGAAATACGCAAAGCCGATGGCACTATAGTAAAATCAGGAAATGCTACAAGAGAAAACGACGTCACAGAGGTGAGCCTGGCATTCGATGATGTCACGCCGAAAACCGTGTCGCCTTATGAAAGCGGTGAATTCAAACCGGCATATACCATTACCTTGAAGGCGACGGCGGGTACATCATCCGTTTCCGCCACGGCCAATGTGTACATCACTCCTCCGCCGGTGACGATGGAATGCCTGACGGAAACCTCCAACGCCCTGGTGGGGGAACCGGCGACTTTTAATTTCCGGATCAAGAACCTTTTGCCCGGATACTCTTCAAGGTATGAAATAACCGGCGGAGGCGGCCAAGAGGAAGGCGGACTGACAAACCGGAGCGAAGAATCCGACCCGGCAACTGAGCTCATTACCCTGACCGGCAGCGTCGTCTTCACACCGGCGGTGCAGGGAGACGTGTCTGAGTTCAGAACGATTACCGTCTATGCCAATAATAAAGATGAGAAACAGCAATCCATCTCAAAGAGAATCAACATCGTCAATCCGTCCGCAGCTTTGATGAGCGTGAAATTCTATGACGGATTTGACGGCACAGTGATAAATCCGGAACCGGGAGATAAGCCGGATGCGTTTTACGGAATCAGGGAGAGTCGAATCGCAGCACTTACAGAGGGCTCCACTTATAACAGCGAAGAGGTCTTCAAATATTTGGATAGAATGATGCATACCAAGACATTGAGGGTGGCAGTCCCCGAGGAATGGGGCCGAATGAAAGCAGAAGGTGCGTCACTCCCAGCAGAGGACAGAAGGGATATCTCCCTTTATCTGTCGGATGTAGACAAAGGCAAGGAGATAACACTTTCGTGGGAAAATGTTAATACCCAGAAGAAATTCAGTTTCAACGAGGATGACCTATCCGGAAAGGTCTATGCCTTCCGGCTACTGAACGCACTAGATGAGAAGCACGTCAGCATAAGCTATACGAACTGGAGCGACCTATCGGTTACGAAAAATGTAATTCCTTATAACGGGTATGTGATCATCTATGAACCGAGCGGCATAAAGGGCGAGGTATGGATGTCACAGGAAGGAGCTGGCTACAGATTTGCGACCTTCACCCAGCCAAGAGGCATAAGTAGAGGCTACAGGACTAGCTGGTACGATCTGTCACCTATGGTGGTTTCACCACTCGCCACAGATCACGGCTATAGAAGCCAGCATCCGGCTCTAGCTTTTACTGCAAACACGGCGACTATGTCCGATAATCCTATAGCAAAGTTCAATAGCGTGGGCAATACTGTGCCAAGTGTCGTAAGATACTGCGCTATAGACAAGGACAGAAAAATCATCGCTGGCACCAATGGTGTGACAAATCCATCAGCAGGCAGCGGAAATTTTGAATTGCCTTTCAAGGCACTATATGAAAATCCAAATTCGCAGCTCATGGTCGAGTATGAATACACTACGGGCAAGGAGATTAGGACTCAGCTTGAATACTACTATTTAGATAAGCTTGAAGAAAATCTAAGGCTTAAAAAAGCGAACAGCTACGCTATCGTCGTATCGAGCTATATCCAGAGGCTAAGCGTGATAGGTAAAGATGGAGTAATACAGAATTTCCCAGTTGCCGCAGATAGATTTATCACAATCAACCCAGGTGATATCATAGAATTGCAGCTCGCAACAGCCTCACGCGCAGTCAAAAGAGCAGAGCTGAAGCTCTTGAACCACCGCCGTACAGTTGATGCAAATGGCAATATAGGCGACTGGATATTTGATTATACCAAGGCATCTCCTGCGGTCAGTATAGAAGAAATAGACCTTTCAGCCTTCACGCCAAACAAATACACGACCCTTCGCTTCTTACCTACGAGGGAGCAGATGACACTAGGGTGCATATCACACATCAGATTAGTTACTGTGTTCGGAGACGGAACCTCAGATGCGCATAATGTATGTTGGGGACAGATGGCAGATGCGGAGACCGCAGCGAATATAAAGAAGATAACCGATATACTAAACGGGCAGGAATTCTTTCACGAAAAGCAGATGGAGTTTAGGTTGGGGGATTTGAATGTAAAGGAGAATACCCGTAATGTAAAGTATGAAGGGTCACTGTTTACGTTCAATGAGGAGGTAGCTGCGGAAATTGATAAAATAAAAATCAATTTAGCCAGCCCTTCAAAGAATCCTTTCACCTATGAAGTGAAGCGCAAGGGTGATGAATACACTATACGTGGATATGCGAATACCGATAACATGAACAAGGCAGGCGTGGTACACCTTGCGGATAGATGGAAGGATGCAACCTTCGATGAGCTGTTCGGTGAAACTAAGAGGTACGTTCTGCAGTCCAGTTCTAAATATCGTCCTAATTTCCCTGGTATAAAGGGTTATGTGGAAGGCAAGGCGATCATTACACCAAGCGGCGATATACGGTTCACCTTCCATGAAGGTCGCACCTATGTCGAATCCGACTTTTTCCACAAGCCAAAGAAATTGTTTGACTTGAGCTACTATTGTAGTTGGACTGCCGTTTTTGAAGGTATGGTCACATCAATATTTGAAATAAAAGCTCCAGATAATGGTGGAGACCCTACAGTTCCGTTCAATTTCAATCTGGAGGAATCCAGCTGGGTGTTTATGAACACGCGTACTGCTCACAATGGGATTTCAATTGACATAGGGGTATATGCTGTGAAGGTTTCGTTAGAAGGGGAAATTGAAGATGCAGACTATAGTCGAAAATCCATCCACCGACCTTACGCTACAGATTCACAAAAAATTCAATGGAATGCAAGGTTTAGTACAGGAGGCAATCTGTATGAACGTAACTACAATCGTATTATTACTAGTCCTACAGATGTAGATATAGAAAGCAGTAATATGAAGAAATGGTACAGCTGGTTCAGGAAACCAGGGGAGGAGCCATTTTATATAATGCATAACATCGAGGCTACTTCCAGTGGTTGGGGGTCTTCTAAGGTTTCTTCCTTTGGTATGCCGTCAGATTTCACTGGTACTGATGCCTATAGTCAGATAATGATGGTTGCCTCAGCGGATGCCTTTCGCTTGGCAGCAAGAGATGGCGATTCTCACAGATTGGATGTAGATGAGCTATCGGCAGTGCGGTATTATAATGGCGGCAAAGGCATTTTTTACAGCGATTCCAGCAGCAATATAGTAACCTCCGGTATAGACGGCAACGCTACCGAAACGGTCGATGCGAAAGCATTTGGGATCGACATCGTTTCAGCCGAAAACGGGAGCGCAGTCGCGTCCTGGGGGAGCTACAAAGGTAATTTAGACACCGATGCTCTGGACAATGTAGGTAAGGATGGGATACTCAAGTACGCATCGGGAAAAACCGAGATCAAAGCAGGCATTTTTAACGGTACGAATTGGAGCATTACGACGCTGACTGACAATGAAATGGCAGATATAACGCCGAAAACGGCCGCGAACGGCACGGAGGGCGTTGTGGTTTGGACACAGGGTATTTTGAATGACTACCACCTTGAAGGCAAACTGCCGGTCATCACGTTTTCAGAAAGCAGGCTTATGTACGCACGATATAACGGCTCTGCTTGGGGTAAGCCCGCAGTGTTATACGCACCTTCCGGCGAAAGTATCGCAGATTACTCCGTTGCAATGACAGACGATGGCAATGCCCTCGTAACGGTGGTCATGGGCAGCGGTAAAATCGCAATTGTCAGAATCTCAAAAAGCGGAGAGGTAACCGTGATTAACAACAGCCTCCCGACAACCACGAAAGCAAGCTTGGTATATAATGGTAAAAGCTATATGCTGGCATGCTCCTCCGATGTGAAGGATGCGGAGGGTGAGGATAATGGACACATTGCATTGACTCTGTATGAGATAAGTACCGACGGTTTCGTAACGAATACTACCTTCTCTGGTATACCAACGGATATAAGCGGAGATTTCAACCTGTTCCGCAACTGGTCGGAATCAGGTGCTGCCGTATTAGTATGGCGTGGTTCTGGCAAAGATAATTCGGAAGCAAGGATCACGATTTATGCATCCAAAGTGTCTGAGGCGAATGAAGATAACACCGTATTGGTCTCGGCACCGATCGCAGCTGCCAACATCAATCTGCCAACCAGTACAGGACCTGATGGCGAAGGAGGAGCGTTTACTGCTTCCTATGATGCATATATCAAAGGAAACGACCTGAAAATCCTGACTATATTCGGTGAGTCATCATCTGAGGAGTCAAAATCCGGAGAGTCAACCCCCGGGGAGTCGGACCGAGGAGTGTATTTAGCCGAAACACAGGCACAGTTTAAAAATACCATCGAAATCGCTTCCTGCGTGAATGATATTTCCTACCTTATGCCGGGGCTCCAGAGCAATTTTAACATCAAAGTCAAAAACAAAGGCTTTGTACCCATTACAAGCATCAATGTCAAAATCGGCAGCGGAGAGAGTGGGACGAATACCGTGTGTGTCCTGCCAAACGACGAAACCGCAGTCACAGCCGCCTTCATACCCACGCGGGATTTACCGGATAGCATTGATTACACTGTGACTGCCGTGTTTAGCGACGGAAGCGAATCCACGGTCACAGTCTCCGTGAGTCTCCTTCAGGCCGATATCGCTGCGGAAATCCTATTGTTCACCCAGGAAAACGGCGATTATAATATCAAAGCGCTCATATCAAATAACACACCATTCTCCCTTTCAGGCAAAACTGTCATCGCCGGAATCTATCAGGATCCCTTTGGCACAGTTCCAGTTACCGAGGAGAAGATTGACGGAAGTAAGTTTGAAAACGAGACATTGGGCACATCGCTTCTAGTTGATTTTTCATTCGCTGATGCGAAGGATCTGCCGCAGTCGCTGTACCTCATAGCCAAAGTATACGATTCTTCCGGCAATGAAATACCCGACAACGACAGTATGAACAACATTCTGACCGTAACGAACATCGTGCTTGTGTCGTCCTCCAGTCCCGGCGACGACGATGACGGTTCGTCCTCCAACCCCGGCGACGACGATGACAGTTCGTCCTCCAAACCTGGCGACAACGATGACGGTTCGTCCTCCAGCGGTGGCTCCAGTTCCGGCAGCACAACCACTACCATAACAAAGCCAGCAAAGACACCTGACCAGCCTGTTACAGCGGTGGCTCCTGTGACAGCCACCGCCGGAGCGAATGGTGCAGCCAGCGCAGCCATTCCGGATAAGGCTATCACCGATGCCATTGCCAAAGCACAGGCTGACGCCAAGGTTCAGGGCAAAACCGCAAGTGGTATTTCAGTGGGGCTGAATGTCAACATGCCAAAGGGTGCAACGGCCTTGACAGCAAGTCTGACTCGCAGTTCTCTGGACAGCCTTGTGAACGCAGGGGTATCCCAGCTTGAACTCAATGGAGCGCCGGTTTCCCTCAGCCTTGACCTAAAAGCCTTACAGGAAATCCAGAAGCAGAGCAGCGGCAGCATCAGCATCACCATCGCCCCGGCGACAGGACTCTCCAAGGAAGCAAAGGCCCTCCTCGGAAACAGACCGGTATATAACATTACTATCAGCTATGTCAAGGACGGCAAAACCGCCAATGTAACCAGCCTTGGCAGCGGAACAGCCACCCTTTCCATCCCTTACACACCAGGCAAGAATGAGGCTGTCGGATATCTGTTCGGCGTGTATGTGGACGCAAAAGGCAAAGCACAACGCATCCCCGGCTCGGCCTATGACGTAAGCAGCGGAAGCTTGCTGATCCCCACCGGCCACTTCTCAGTGTACGGCGTGGGCTACACGGCTCCAAGTGCCAAGTTTACCGACATCGGCAACCATTGGGGCAAGGAAGCCATTGACTATGTAGTCGGCAGAGGGCTTCTCTACGGCACCTCAGAAACCACCTTTGCACCCAACATTGCCATGACAAGGGGAATGCTGGTAACGACTCTCGGCAGACTGGCGGGTGTGGATGCGAAAACCTATACCACAAATAGCTTTATCGACGTAAAAGCCGACAGCGCATTCCGTCCCTACATCGAATGGGCGTACAAGAAAGGCGTTGTGCAGGGCATCGGCAACCAGCGGTTTGCACCTGACCGGGCAATCACCCGTGAGGAAATTGCGGTCATCTTCGCAAACTACGCCAAGGCAACCGGCTACAAGCTGCCCGTGACCCGTAAGACAACCGCCTATGCGGATGATTCCAGCATCGGCAGCGTTTACAAAACGGCAGTCAAAGCCATGCAGCAGGCGGGCATAATGATGGGCGGCAGCGGCAACAGGTTCAATCCGAAATCCAATGCCACCCGTGCGGAGGTTTCCTCCATGCTCAACCGTTACATCAAACTGACCATTGATTCTGCCACCGCACAGGGCTGGGCGCTGAATTATGCCGGACAGTGGCTCTACTACAAGGACGGCAAGCCCCTCACCGGCACGCAGACCATCGACGGCGTGAAGTATTTCTTCGAAACCACCGGCGTTCTGAAAACCGGCTGGGTGAAGGATGGCGACAACTGGCTCTACTATTCCCGCAACAAGGCCGCTATAGGCTGGCTGGACATCAGCGACAAATGCTACTACTTTACCAAAGACGGCCTGATGGTGTCCGGCAAGTGGCTCCAGATCGATGGCAAGTGGTATTACTTCTACGCTGATGGCGCTCTTGCCAAGAGCACCAAAGTGGACGGCTACGAGGTAGACGAAAACGGCGTGAGGAAAAGTAAATAACGCACACGCATAAAAAACAAGGGTGGGAACCGATGACGGTTCCCACCCTTGTTTCCAGTATTCAGTTTGCTTTCTGCAAATTGTCCCCATGATACAGTGGACTTTATTAAGACCCTTTTTTTAATATTTCTATAGTTTTACATTCCCGATAATAGGCTTTGATTTCATTCAGCATATGACCCTCGAAAGGACGAACTTTATTTATGGCAGCCTGCCACCTCAGCAATTTTCTTTAATTCATCAACGGTGAAACTCCCCCGCTTCATTTTTTGGCTGAAAGCCTGAGGGCTTTCCCCGAAAAGCCGAGCAAGCTCGGCAACGCTTATATCCAGTTTCACACATAGGATTTTTATCTATTCAGATACTGACATATCACCACTTTTTTTGATATTCTAATTATAAAGAAATTTGTTTAGTAAATCAACATTAACATTTCTATTATATTGAGAAACGTTTAAAAATAATATTGACTACATAAACATAAACATTTAAAATGTAAACAGATACAAAAAAGACGACTCAACCACACAAATCAAATATAGAGGTAGCGATTACGCGAATAGAATACATATTTATCAGGAAAAATAGCGAGCCAGTACAGGTATCAAAAAAAATATACACCTTGCTTAAGTTAATAAACAAACGATTTGATAAGCGGCTTAAACAATACAATGATGGCGAAAAACTATGTGACTTTTCAATTTAGATATACAGTACTAATATAGTATCAAATTTTAAAAATAGTTTTAAATTTTCTTTGTTAATTATTATTTAGCTTATTTTTATTTAAGATTAATATTGTGATGAATATTATAGTTTTGTATGGTGGTTTTCCAATTATAAATCTGATATGATTTGTATTACAATAGAAAACATATATCTGATAAGCTAGGTAGCCCACTCACCTCCGTGATTTGTAGTATACTGAAATGCCTATGACTAATAAAATAATATTCGCTCGTAGCCAACCTTTTTTTATTATATTTTGTGTCTTGAGCGAAGCGAAAGGAATGGATATAATTATGAAAATATTGATTCCAAAATGCTGTGAAGAGGTGTATTGCATTGCAGCAGAGGAATTTAAAAGTTTTTATGAAAAGGTAACGGGTACTGTATTACCAATTATTAGAGAGCCTCAGGATGATGATATGATAGTGATAGGAAGTGATGCTGTAAATCATTATACAGCGGAACTGATGCTCTCAAACAAAATCAACGAATTTAAAATCAGATATTGTACCGATGATTATCATATTAAAACTGAAACAGTAAACGGCAAAAAGCTTTTGTTTCTTGCAGGGGGCAGAGGTCGCGCGGTAATGTATGCTGTATACCGCTTCTTTGAAGTGTGTGCTGGTTGCCGTTATTTTTGGGACGGCGATATAATTGCCAATGTACGTGAAATAAACATAAATGATATTGATATTGCGGAAAGTCCTCACTTTGAGTACAGGGGTTTGCGTTATTTTGCACATCGTAGCCTTCATCGCTTTCAGGCTGAGCATTGGAGTTTTGAGGATTGGAAAAAGGAAATAGATTGGATGCTTAAAAAACGGCTTAATATGTTCATGCTTCGAATCGGTATGGATGACCTATTTCAAATAGCTTTTCCGGATATTGTTGATTATCCTTCAAATGATGAAAAACTGCCTGAGGCAGGCGAAGGGCATCATGATAGAACGACTTTCTGGTCTCTTGAATACAGAGGAAAACTTAGAAAACAAATCCTTGAGTATGCATTCAAGCGTGATCTAATGCATCCTGAGGATTGTGGAACTATGACGCACTGGTATTCTATGACACCGTTACAGTTCCTGGAGAAAAAGAAGCCAAGTCTTCTTAGTAGAGATAATAAATATGAAGGCGTAGTAACAGGCAAAATATGGGATGTTTCATGTGATGAAAACTTAAACAATTATTTTAAGCTTACTGAAACACATATACAGTATTACGGGAAACCGGAAATTTTTCACACCATAGGCTTGGCGGAACGCATATTTTCAAAAGATGCAGAAAATAATTTAAGGCTTAAGCTTTATACATACCGCCGTATCACAAGGCTTCTTCAAGAAAGATATCCTAATGCTAAGCTGTTTCTGGCAAGTTGGGATTTATGGGGTCAGTATCGTGATGTTGACGAGGTGCAAAGACTTATAAATAATCTTAATCCTGAGCAATCAATTATACTTGATTATACTTCCGATACATTACGTAGTAATAATTTCACGAACTGGAATGTGGTTGGTAAATACCCATATATATTTGGAATGTTTCATGCATATGAACCCAACAGTGATATACGTGGTAATTATGATATTACAAACAAACGACTTGCTATTGCTTCAAAAGATATTTTTTGCAAAGGGATGGTATTTTGGCCAGAGCTTTCTCACAGTGACACTTTTGCACTTGAGTATTTTGCTGATAATGCGTGGAATCCGTGTACATTATCTGTGAATGAACGAATTAATAAATATTGTAATGATAGATACGAGATGTTTTCTAGTAAAATGATTGAAATTTGGAGCAATTTTATGCCAATAGCAAGCATAATGCACTGGTGCATAAATTTACGTTCTTATATGCCGAGGGAATGGTTCTTTGACATTTTTGAGCGTGGCAAATATATGTTTGACAGCAAAAGCAACGTTTTCGAAGAATTTATAAAAATAAGAAAAAAAACAGAAAAATTTAAGATGAATGCCATTTATGCATTAGAACTTGCTGCAGAAATTATGAAAGATGATACAAATAATGAGTTTTTAAATAGAGATGTATATGATATTGCACGTACTATTTGTGGAAGATACTTACAATGTCAACTCATAAATACCGCCGAAGTATTTTTAAAATGCCATAGTACAAGTGGCACAGAAGGTAATTACAGAGATTTATTGGAGAGTAAATATAGAAGTTGTATAAAGCTAATGGAAATTTTAATTGATATTCTTAGTGGACATGAGGATTACTCTCTTTTTGAGTCTTTTAAAAAAGTGAAATCAGTAGAAAGTGTTAATCCTGTTTTTGAAACAACACTCAAAAACAATGCAACCGGAAATTACTGCCGTTCTTACATTTATGAAAATGCAAAATATTTATATATGCCTGAAATGAAGCTATTTTTCGAGTGGCTTGATAAAATACGGGAGGAAAACAGCATAAAAGAATTGCCTTATTTTGAATTATATTATGAAAAAGCTAAAGAAAATATACAAATATTTTTTAAAACTCCTCTTGCTGACATGATCCCTAAGTATAAAAAGAATATTAGTGATATCCTTATTAATTTATCACAGGAATTAAAAGTGATATAGTGAAAGAGATGAAGGAATTTGAAAATTGCGGGCGGGGGGATAGATAACATGATTAAAATGCAAACCAGCCGGAAAACTGGTCAAAAAGTCTCACAGAAAATCATTCAAAAAACTGATAATCAAATTGATCAATCTATGATATCAAGGAGAAACCATTCTCTTCTAATAAAAGGAATTTTTAAAAATTATGAGCTTTACCTTCTTTCCCTTTCAGGATTGATATACTTGATTGTTTTTAAGTATGTTCCTATGTATGGAATAACTATAGCCTTTAAGGATTTCAATATATATAAGGGAATATTCCAGAGTCCATGGGTTGGGTTTGACCATTTTATAAGGTTGTTTACTTCAGCGAAATTTCTGCAGGTTTTTACAAATACGCTGCTAATTAGTATATATAAACTTATTTTTACATTTCCTGCTCCTATAATTCTGGCTCTTTTGTTAAATGAAATCAGACAACTTGTATTTAAAAAGGCTATACAAACAATATCTTACATACCACATTTTATTTCTTGGGTCGTTGTAAGCGGCATGTTTTTAGATATTCTCTCTCCTAATACAGGAATCTTAAATAAATTAATTAAAAGTATGGACTTTGAGCCAATTTTTTTCATGGGTGATAAAGCTTATTTCCGTTCAGTGCTTGTGGTTACCCAGATATGGAAGGAAGTAGGGTGGGGAGCAATTGTATACCTTGCCGCAATAGCGGGGATAAACCCTGAACTATACGAGGCGGCTATTGTTGACGGTGCCAGCAAACTTCGTCAGGTATGGCATATTACTCTTAATGGAATAAAGCCCACAATAGCTATACTTCTTTTATTGAGGATAGGAAATCTGCTGAATGCCGGACACGAACAAATATTGACGATGTATAATCCAGCTGTATATGAAGTAGCTGATGTTCTTAGTACATATGTGTTTAGAGTTGGCTTGGGTCAGATGGAATATAGTTTTACAACTGCTGTAGATTTATTTAATAATATTATCGGGTGTGTATTACTTTTTTCAACAAATCATCTAGTACGTCGTCTTGGGGAACAGGGAATTTGGTAAACCTTGTGAAGTATTCTAAAAATGAAAATTAGCTTGGAAGGGAGTAGTAAATCATGCTTATCAGGTCAAGAGGAGAAAAAACATTTGAGGTGTTCAATATATTTATAATGATATTGCTGGGGATGGTAACTTTATTTCCTTTAATACATATTGCCAGTAAATCGCTTAGTGATGAGGCTTATGTACTTGCAAGAGATATTGTACTATTTCCTAAAGGGCTTCAATTTGAAGCCTATAGAAATATTATTGGCAATGCCAGATTTGCGAGGTCATTTCAAAACACAATAATACTTACATTTGTTGGTACCTCAATCAATGTCATGATGACTGTTATAACTGCATATCCTCTTTCGAGAAAGCGTTTTCCCGGACAATCTGCAATAATGGTATTTTATGTTTTTACAATGTTTTTTTCCGGCGGAATTATTCCATCTTACTTGCTTATGAGAGATCTTAAACTGCTTGATTCTATGTGGTCTCTTATTCTACCAGGAACTATTAATGTATATAATATGATACTTATAAAAAATTTTTTTATGTCAGTACCTGATAGTCTTGAAGAATCAGCTAAAATAGATGGGTGCAAACAAATCCGTATCCTATTTTCAATATTTTTTCCGCTTTCTTTACCAGCTATTTCTACCATAACATTATTTTATGCTGTAGGTCATTGGAATTCCTACTTTGCTGCATTGATGTACTTAAATTCACGAAATAAATATCCTTTGCAGTTATTTTTGAGAGAGATGCTGATTGAAGAAACTGTGGATGTTGTTGATATATCAAATCTACTTGATGTAGCACCTGACTCAGTTAAGGCTGCTACAATAATTGTTGCAACGGTACCTATACTTGTAATATATCCATTCCTACAGAAGTATTTTGTAAAAGGTGTTATGATAGGGGCAATAAAAGAATGATTAGAAATAAGTACTATATATAACTTACCAAAGATTTAGAGATATAGCAGGATGTTATATCTTGAAATAAAAGCTTCTATAATAATAGCTAACCAAAACTAAAAAGGGGGTTTTTGTATGGAAAAAATATTTTCTACCGCAGTAACTAAAAAAGGGGGTTTTTGTATGAAAAGAATATTATCTATCATAGTTGCACTTATGATTGTAATATTGACTTTTAGTGGGTGTGTTACAAAAGATGCTGGAAAAGCTGAACAAAAAACGGGTAATACTGAAGCAACACAGAAAACCGAGGAAAGACCAAAGATAAAAATGCTTGTTGATTACAATATTGGTGTAGCTAATTTTAAAGCTGATGAAAATGAAAACAAAAACATAATTTACGACTGGATAATAGAAAATTCAGGTTTTGATATTACTTTCGAAGTAAAACCGAAAGATAATCCAGACCAAAAGGTGTCAATAATAATGGCCTCAGGAAATGTTCCAGATATATTGGAGATTTCCAATAAAACAATGTACTCGAATTTTGCAAGCCAAGGTGCGTTGACTGATGTAACAGAACTTGTTAAAACAGCTCCGAATATACAATCTTTAATTCCTAAAGATAGCTTTAAGGCTATAGAAATTGCCAGTAAAATTTATGCGGTGCCAAGACCTCCAGAGAATGAAGGTTATGGTCAAGGTATCTATGCAAGATTAGATATTTTGAAAAACAATGGTCTCCAAAACCCAAAAACCACCGATGAATATTATAATGTACTTAAGTCTGTCACAGATAATGAAAAAGGAGTATGGGGAATTACAAGTGATGGTCCTTTTATAGGTGGGTTCATGGGAGCTTTTGGGATAGCAGCAAAAATGAAGGAAAAGGACGGTAAAGTAGTTTATACATATACGCAGCCTGAATTTAAAAACTATTTGACTTATATAAAAAGACTTTATGATGAGAAGCTTCTTGATAGGGAGTTTTCAGTAAATAAAGGTTCTGCAAAAGAAAAGCTAATATCCGAAGAAGCTGTAATGGCTTTTTCAGATTTCTCTGTTTCAAAACTTGTTTTTGAGAATCTAAAATCTAAAAATTCATCTGTTGAATTAGGTTACTTAGATCTTCCTATAGGACCTGATGGTTCTCAAGGTGTTCCAAAGTCTCGTCCTGTTATAAGGTGGTTTGCAATACCAATTCAATCTAAAAATGCTGAAGCAGCAATGAAATACATGGATTGGGTTTGTCGGGAGGATGTTCAAAAAGTTCTTGCTCTAGGTTTTGAAGGTGTACATTATAATATGGTTAATGATATACCAGTGCCAACAGAAAAAATGCCGGATATTGTATGGAGAGTAATATATCAACGACTGGAGAACGGGACATTTCCTATGAGGATTCAGACAAAGGGTTTCTGGCCTTTCTACGAACCTACGTTAAAGAATCCGTTAGTTGAAAATATTGCCGAATTTGTGCCCGCTATTGAAGCAGTTGACAAAAAGTCTAATGAACTTCAAGACTATGTTGTGGAGAATAGCATAAAGTTTATTACCGGAGAGAGGCCTCTATCGGAGTTTGATGCTTTCGTGCAAGAATATAACAAACTTGGTGCTGAAGAAAGTATGAAGCTGATAAATGAATGGTATGCTGAATTTAGCAAAAAATAACTACTGAAATAACTACAAACAGATATCAAGCGCTGCACTTTTGTGTGGCGCTTTTCGAAATATGGTGCACCTGAGCGTTTTAGCTGATAATACATAATGCAGTAAGCACAGCCCTTGAGGTGTAGGTTCCGTAAAAAAGAACCGATAGATCAGGTACCTATGAGGTACAACCCCACATAGGAGGGTGGAGTGGCACTACTTAAGGTTTCATTGATGAAGGTGGGTCGGAAACGGAACAACTGGAGTTCATTTCTCCTCCACTTGAGATAGGAACCACCGAACTTTCACATAGAAGCACCTCAATTTATTGAGGTGAGGACATCACTGTTGACCAAAAACCTCATAAATATTACAATAAAAGAAAATAACACGATATTACATACAAATTGGGGGAAATCTCTGATATGTTAAATGTACTTATAGTAGATGATGAAAAGGCTACACGGGATGGACTGGCACAGTGCATTGATTGGGAAATGTATGGTATGACTGTGATCGGAGAAGCCGCGGAGGGTAAAGAAGCTCTGAAGATTATGGATAGAATCCCAGTGGATATTGTAGTATCCGATGTGGTTATGCCTGTTATGGATGGTATACAGCTTGTAGCTGCCATAAATAAGAACAAGCCTGATACAAAGGTTATATTGGTAAGTGGTTATTCTGATATACCTTACCTGAAATCGGCCATAAGTCTGGGGGCTGTAGATTATATTTTTAAACCGGTTAAATTAAAAGAATTAAAGGCTGTTTTATCACGGATTTCAAGTCATTTCGAAAAACAAATGGAGCAAAAGAAAATTTTTAATGAAATGAAAAACAAACTGGAACAGAGCATACCCTATCTAAGAGAACGTTTCATTACTAAGCTAATTTCCGGGAAAATTCAGGATGACACTAATATACTTGAGCAAATCTCTTTTTTAGGTATGAATCTTAACCTGAATGGTTATTTCTCAGTGATGACGGTTTCAATGGAATCGGAACATGAGGCTGGCAGGAAATTAGCTGGTGATAATGAACTGTATAAAATGGTTGGCCTATCGGCACTTCAGGAATACTTTGATGCAAGTACCAGGATCTGGTCTATGTCAATTGATGAAGTTAACTTTGTGCTGCTTTTATCCACTGACTATACTATCGATTATAATATGTCACTAAAAATTGCTTCTGAAATCCAGCAGATTATCAACCAATATACAGGATATAGTATATCTATAGGAATAGGCAGTGAGGTTGCAAGACTAACAAAAGCATATATATCTTACCAGCAAGCTATAAGAGCACTGGAACAAAAATTTTTTCTTGGAGAAGGTCAGATTATTCATTTTAATGATATACAGAATGTAACTTTTAGCAAAGGCTTTTACCCTGAAGGTATTGTAGATGAAATAATAGATATGGTAAGGCTTGGAAACAAAGAAAGAGTAGAAATTCTAGTAGATAGAATGTTTGAAGACATATTTCAGAATTCCTGCCTTAACTTGAAGCTGGTGCAGAATATTTGCTTTGAGGCGGTTACACTGGCAAACAGGCAGCTTCTGCAAGCTCGTGCAATTGATGAATCTCACGAAGCTGGACTTTTGGACATGTCTACTCTGAAAGATATATTTAAGCCAAAAAGTTTGAAGGAAACACATATTTGGCTAAAAAATCTATTATATGATGCTGCTGAAAGAATTTGCACAGTGCAGAGCAATATTTCAAAGAATATAATAATAGAATTTATTAAAAAGGCTATAAACGATAAATACCATGAGGATATATCATTGTTAACTATGGCGTTAGAATTTTGCTTAACTCCCAACTATCTATGTCTTATTTTTAAAAAAGAAACAGGTGAGACGTTCAATGATTATCTTACAAAAGTGCGTGTGCAAAATGCAAGAGAATTGTTGAAAGATCCGACATATAAAATATATGAAATAGCCGAAATGGTAGGATATCGTGACTCTGACTATTTTGCCAGGGTATTTAAGAAAATAACAGGATTTACTCCTAGTGAATTTCGGAAAGGGTTGATCCTATGAAAAAGCTTTCAAAACTTACACGGAGCACGCGGCTGAGAGACAGATTTACATTGATTTATATTTTTTTTCTAGCAATTCCAATGCTTTTTGTATGTCTTTATTTATATGGCCAGTTAAGTATAATATCTGAGTATCAAGGGCAGCAAGTAGTAGAACGTGCTATCAGGCAAAGCGGGGCCAGTATTGCATCACTTGTTGAAGAAATAGAAAATGTTGCAGGACAGGTATTTATCAATACCACTTTGGTAAAATATATTACTGATGAGGATTCCTCCGATGCTAACCAGTATTCTGAGCTGAAGTATATAGAAAACATAATCGACCAGATTCTTTACTATCCGCAAGTAGGTTATGTGCGTATGTATATCCCTTCGTACAAGCTCTACGCAAGAAATTATGCAATAATGTTTCCTATAGAGGATATTATGGATACTGAAAATTATAAACAGCTTATTGGAAGGGAAAGACAAATTGGATGGACGGACAGTTATTCATATAGTATCAAAGATCAGGGCAGCAGAGATGTTATAACTTATATGGTAGCATTGAAGGATTTTACACAAATAGCTCGTATAGTAGGATGCGTGTGTATTGATATTAAGCAGTCTACATTTATTGAAAAACTTAAAGTAACAATTATTGGTGATAATGCTGTGTCATTGTTGCTCTCAGATAGAGGAGATGTTATGGCATCTGCTTCAGGAGATTACTGTAAACTTGATACGAATCTTATTGATGAAATTATTTTATCTTATCGTGGTAAGGATAATGTTGATTTTCATGAACTAAACGGGAAATACCTTACGGTGAAAGTTGATGGCAAAAAATATGTTGCCATATCACATACAATAAAAAGCAATGGCTGGACCATTGTGTACACCATGCCTCATTCTGATATATTAGCGCGCAGTAAGAAGCTAATGAATACTATAATTATAACAGTCATGTTTATTATAACAATAAGTGTAATGTCTGTTGTAATTGTTACAGACAGAATAACAAAGGGAATTAGCAGGGTAATATCCAAAATGAATGATATTGATATAGTTTACCATAATGTTTCTCCTCATATGCAGATTGATAATGTGAGTTATAACGACGAAATAGGCAGCCTCCAGAAAACTTTTAACGGGATGATATCACGAATATACCAATTAAACAACGAGATATATCAGACGAAAATATTAAAACGGGAGGCTGAGCTTCGTGCTCTACAGGCTCAGATAAACCCCCATTTTTTGTATAATATGCTGGACTCTATTAACTGGATGGCTTTAAAAGCAGGTAATGATGCTATCAGTGATGTGGTCAGCGACTTGGGAAGATTTTACCGTATAAGCTTAAGCGGGGGAAAAGACATAATAACAATAGCTGAAGAATTGGAACATGTAAAACTGTATATCGCTCTTCAGTCAAAAAGATTTGAGGATGCTATAACTGTCAATTATAATGTAGACAGTACTGTAATGGGGTTAAAGATGGCAAAGTTAACATTACAACCTCTGGTTGAAAACGCTATAATACACGGTATTATGGAAAAGCCTGAAAAGAAGGGGCAAATATTTATCAATGCTTATATAGAGAGTGATATAGTTAAGATAGTGGTCACTGACGATGGAGTTGGGTTTGGATTAAAAAATCAAAATGATGTAAGCATAAATAATCATCATGGAAGCGGATATGGGTTGAAAAATGTAGATCAGCGTATAAAGCTGTACTTTGGTGACAATTATGGTGTCAGGCTTTATAGAAGCAGTGACATGTTGACTATAGCGGAAATATCTCTCCCAGCAATTGAAATGATTTAGTCTAATTTAATTTAGCAACTCAACTTTCCCAGCCAATACAAGCTCCGGGTTCTTATTGGATTCTCTGATGCCTACTATAAAAAAGCAGATACTTTGCTGGTAGACCTTTTACTGAATCCAAGTGCTTAAAGAGTGTTTCGGTAGAATTCACTGTTGCCCCTGCAAATCCAAGCAAATGCCGATCTTTCACTCTGTCAGATGTCATAAACTTTATAACATCCAAGCCCCTTGAAAGACATTCTTTATACCAACTATTCACACTAAATGCTATTTGTCTTTTTCTCATGAACAGCCCTATTGGTAGAAAGTAAAATTCAATGTGTTTTTCATAAATGCCAAGTGTATAGTCGATATTCTTCGATTTACGCAAAGCCCTTTTCGCCGCAGCCACTATGCTACAAGCATTATATATTTCACCGTTCATGTTGTTTCCTTTCGATGCGTATCAAACGTAGTCTCTGCCCGCTCGGCTTCAATTAACAGATAGTTATAACACCAGTTATCATATTCATCCTTGGTGGTTTCACCGCGTTTGAACTTATCATACTCTTTCCGCCTTGCGCTGAACATATCGAACATGGAACTTAGAGAGCGGTTTATCGCTATAAGGACTGGATAGGTGAGCGAAAACAAACACAACGCCGCAGATTTCTATTAAATAAAGATGTAATCAAATTTGTCTTTATTACACAATTGAACTTGCAGATGAAACACAGAAGGTTGCTACCAGTATAACTGTTGCACTAATAAGGGCTTAAATGGCTGCTGAGAGTGTGATATAGCTCCTTGTGACATTGGTATGATGAAGAATATAGTTTCAAAATCACAGAAATGAATAAAATTACTTGTTAGGACTTATATACTTAAGGTTTGCAGATAGCAAATATGGTAAATATGAAGAAGAAATAAATAAAGAATATTATGAGTTAAAAGGCAACAGATGGAAAAAGATAGAAGGTATATACGATAATATCTGCAGAGTTAGAAAAGAACGAGGTATAGGTCTAACAGTTTGTACGGCTATTGCAACATGATGACGTCGTTATGACTAGAGATGCGCTAAATACAACATATGATGAGTTGTTGAGACAGTAAAACAATATTCGCTGTAAAAAGTGTTTTATTTTCATTATTATTCATTGCAATTAATGAAACTTTGTGCTATCCTATAGTAGAGGTGATGCACATGTATAGAGACGCAATGAATGATTTGCATAAGTGGAAAAGCAAAAAAAATAAAAAGCCACTGATTATTCGTGGCGCTCGTCAGGTAGGAAAAACATGGCTCATGCGCGAGTTTGGCAGTTCTGCTTATGATGAGATGGTATATATTAATTTCGATAACAACACTCAAATGAAAGAGCTGTTTTCTATTGATATGCGTATTGAGCGTATTATTACAGGTTTGGAGCTTTATGCAGGGCATAAAATTGACCCGACAAATACACTGTTTATATTTGATGAGATACAAGAAGTGCCGCAAGCTTTGGCAGCGTTGAAATACTTTAATGAAACCGCACCGGAGTATCAAATAATCTGTGCAGGTTCTTTGCTTGGTGTGGCACTTCATAGTGGCACATCTTTTCCCGTTGGAAAGGTTGAGTTCTTGGAATTATATCCCTTGTCCTTCAATGAATATATACGAGCAATGGGCAAACAACAGTTTGTCGAGCTGCTTGAAAAACAGGATTTTGAAATGGCGACCACCTTTAAGCAGGAGTATATAGACTTATTAAAGCATTACTACTTTGTGGGCGGCATGCCTGAGGTAGTGAAGACTTTTTCAGACAATAGGGATTTTAACGAAGCACGTGAAATTCAGCAAAGGATACTGGATGCTTATGAGCAGGATTTTTCCAAACATGCGCCAAACGAGATTGTTCCCTGTATTCGTATGCTATGGAACAGTATTCCTGCACAGCTTACAAAAGAAAACAAGAAGTTTATCTATGGTATTATTAAAGAGGGCGCTAGGGCTAAAGATTATGAAATGGCTCTCATGTGGCTAGCTGATTGCGGGCTTGTTCATAAAGTTCATCGGGTAAAAGCGCCAAATATTCCGTTAAAGGCTTATGAGGACTTGAAAGCATTTAAGCTGTTTTTGGTTGATGTTGGACTTCTTTCCTGCATGGTACGCCTTAATCAAAGGGTTTTGCTTGATAGGAATGGGCTATTCAAAGAATTTAAGGGAGCTCTTACCGAGCAGTATGTTCTACAGCAGCTTAAAACAATTAAGGGTATAGAAACCTATTATTGGACAAACGACCGTGGCAGCGCAGAAATAGACTTCCTTATCGACAACGGAACAGATGTTATTCCGATTGAAGTAAAAGCGGAAACAAATTTGAAGGCGAAAAGCCTTAAAACTTTTTGTGAGAAATTTGAGCCTGGAATGGCGATTCGGACAAGCATGTCAGATTATAAGCAGGAAGATTGGTTATTAAATTTACCGTTGTGGGCGGTGGAGATGGTGAATAATTAAATAAGCACCGTAACGATAGCCCCTGGTAAATATTTCTTCAGATTTGATAAATGCACCCTATTGCAATATTTCAATTGACAAACAGCGGACAAGTTTGGTAGTATTATTTTGGGGATTCAAGCGTGGCTTCCTAGGCTTTACCGGGTTGGTTCTACCAGCCCGTTTTTGCATTGAAGGTGTAAAACTGTATAATTATATCAATAATCGTCATAATTAGTTTTATGATGACTTTATTAATTTAAGGAGGTTATATTATATGGAAAAGCTTTTTAAACTAAGAGAGAATGGCACAAATGTAAAGACTGAAATAATTGCCGGCATCACAACTTTTATGACTATGGCATATATCCTTATTGTAAATCCCAATATACTTGGAGACGCAGGTATGGAAAGGGGCGCGGTTTTTACAGCTACAGCTGTTTCAGCAGCAATAGCTACCATACTAATGGCGTTTCTTGCCAATTATCCTGTTGCTCTGGCATCCGGTATGGGACTAAATGCCTTCTTCGCTTATTATGTTGTAGGCGTCTTGGGATATTCATGGGAAATCGCACTTACAGCTATATTTATTGAGGGTATTATATTTGTCATTTTAACTCTGTTCAGATTCAGAGAAGCTATTATAAACTCTATACCTGCAAACCTGAAGTATGGAATTACAGTGGGTATAGGACTATTTATTACTTTCATAGGGTTCCAGAATGCAAAGATTATTGTCAATAATGATGCAACACTGGTTGGACTTGGAGACCTTAAGAGTCTTACAGTAATTCTAAGCATTATTGGTATTTTAGTTACTACTTTAATGTTACATAAGAAAGTTAAGGGAGCTCTTCTCTGGGGTATTCTGGTAACTTACGTACTGGGTATCATATGTCAGCTGACGGGCTTATATGTTGTTGATCCAGCTAGTGGAATGTTCAGCCTGATACCTGAAAAGATCATTTCTTTACCACCGTCAGTTGCACCAATATTCTTAAAATTTGATTTTAAAGGTGCTTTGGCTCTTGGAACAAATTTCTTCGTAGTAATGTTTGCTTTCCTTTTTGTTGATCTTTTTGATACAGTAGGCACCTTAATTGGTGTTGCCAGCAAGGCAAACCTTTTGGACAAAGAAGGCAAACTGCCAAAAGCGAAAGAAGCTCTTATGGCAGATGCAATTGGAACTGTAGCCGGTGCATGCCTTGGAACTTCAACTGTTACAAGTTATGTAGAAAGTGCTGCAGGTGTTGCCGAAGGTGGTAGAACAGGATTAACAGCCCTTACAACAGCGGCTTTGTTGATTGTTTCATTAATATTTTCTCCTATTCTTACAATTATTCCTTCTTTTGCTACAGCACCGGCATTAATTATAGTAGGATTATTCATGGTTTCAGCAATTTCTAAAATTGATTTTACGGAAGATTTTACTGAAGCTCTGCCAGCTTTCCTGGCAATGATAGTTATGCCTTTGTCTTATAGCATTGCTGATGGTATAATGGCTGGTATAATTTCATGGTTTGTATTGAAACTTATATCAGGGAATATTAAGAAAATACATCCAGTTATTTATGTATTGGTTGCTCTTTTTATTTTGAAAATAGTTGCGTAAATTTGAGCAAGATTTATTGTATGGCAGTGTAGTGTAGTCACAGCCTGCTTGAGCCGGTGAAGTCCGATAGCTGAACTATCAGACTTCACCGATATCCCGATATCCCGATACCCTGATTAGTATAGGCATATTAGCAAAGAATATTCAGCAAGGAGTATCCTGTGACATATTTTGAAATGCATGGGAAAATGTGTATGCTGCAGAGCAGATGGTTTAATTTGTCTCATTAAACAACCTGCTGTGAGGCATATAATATAAAAGTTCTAATTAAAAAGAAATTGGTAGGTATGGAGGATTCTATAAATTATGGAGGGTTCTATATATGAATAATGGAAGATTAAAAGTTGCTGTAATTATGGGAAGTGATTCAGATTTTCCTACCCTTAAAGGTTGTATTAAGATACTGAAGGATTTTGGTGTTGAATATAAGGTAATGGTTTGCTCAGCTCACAGGACTCCGGAAAAAGCAGCGGAGATTGCGAAGAATGCCGAATCAGAAGGATTTGGTGTAATTATCGCTGCTGCAGGCAAAGCTGCTCATTTGCCGGGAGTTTTAGCAGCTTATACCCCAATACCGGTTATAGGAGTTCCAATAAAAGCTTCTACCCTTGACGGATTGGATGCACTATTATCCATTGTACAAATGCCGACAGGTATTCCTGTAGCAACTGTTGCCATAGACGGTGCAGACAATGCAGCACTATTGGCTATACAAATACTATCTGTAGCCGATAATGAATTAAGGGGCAAGATGAAGAACTATAAAGAAAAGCTGGCGTCAAAAGTTGATGAAAAAAACCTGGCTCTTCAGGAGATACTTAGTATGGAAGGTCTATGACAATTAGTTTTGTTATGTTGCCAATGGAAAATGCTATCAAAAATTATCCCGAAAGACATTGCTTTCCAAATTGGCATTGTAGTATTAAAAGAAATTTAAAAACTTATGCCGAAGTACAGCGGCGGAATGGTGGTTGTAAGAGTATATGATATACGACATTAATGATAAAATCAGGGAAGAATGCGGAGTATTCGGAATACTTGATAACGATGGACACAATGTGGCTCAGCTTACTTATTACGGATTATTTGCCCTGCAGCATAGAGGACAGGAAAGCACCGGTATTGCGGTTAATGACTCAGGTACAATTATTTATTATAAAGATATTGGACTTGTACCTGAAGTATTTAATAGCACAATACTGGATCATTTAAAAGGACAGGCGGCAATTGGTCATGTGCTGTATTCTCCTGATAGCAGTAATAGAGAGAATGTACAGCCTATTGTATTAAAATACAAATCGGGACAAATGGCCATATCATATAACGGAAATCTTTTAAATGCATCCAAACTGAGGCAGGATATGGAGGAAAGAGGAGCAATATTTCAGACAAACAGTGATGCAGAGCTAATAGCAAGTTTGATATCAAGGTATAGGATAATAAGTGATAATATTGAGGAAGCATTAATTAAAGTAATGAAAGATATTAAAGGCTCCTATGCATTTGTTATTATGACACCCAAAAAACTTATTGCAATAAGGGACCCACTCGGCATGAAACCACTTTGTATAGGGAAGCTTGACAACTCCTATGTTGTTGCATCAGAATCTTCAGCTGTTGATGCAGTAGGAGGCAAACTAATAAGGAATGTAAACCCGGGAGAAATCGTTGTAATTCAGGAAGATGGCATAAAATCTATTCAGACTGAAGTTACAGGAAAAACAAAACTATGCATATTTGAATTTGTATATTTTGCAAGACAGGACAGTTATATTGACGGCGCAAGTGTTTACAGAGCAAGGCTGGAAGCAGGACGAAGGCTTGCTATTGAGCATCCTGTAGACGCCGATCTAGTTATAGGTGTTCCGGACAGTGGATTGATTGCAGCTCTTGGTTATTCAAGAGAATCAAGCATACCATACGGCTCAGGCTTGATAAAAAACAGGTATGTAGGAAGGACGTTTATAAAACCCGGGCAATCACAACGTGAAGAAGCAGTAAGAATTAAATTGAATGTTATAAGAAACGAAATAGAAGGAAAAAGGATTGTAATGGTGGATGACTCCATAGTCAGAGGCACTACAACAAAAGCTATAGTGCATATGCTGAAAGAAGGAGGGGCAAGGGAAGTGCATATAAGAATAAGTTCGGCACCTTATAAATTCCCATGCCACTTTGGAATAGATACCCCTTCCGCAAAGCATCTTGTTGCATCAAACTATTCGCTGGAAGAGATAAGAAAAATGGTTGGTGCAGACAGCTTGAAATATTTAAGCCTTGACGGATTGCTTAAAACACCTATAGGATCTGATTGTGACTTTTGCTGCGGCTGTTTTACCGGGGATTACCCACTGAAGGTAGAATAAGTGCTAGAGGAGAAGAAAGTGTAAAAATCTTAGAACATTCAGAAAGTGTAAAAGTATAGAAAACACAGGAATCGTGGGAAGTGTATAAGCACAGAAAGAATAGGAAGCATAGGAAATGTGGGAAGTGCAGGAAATATAAGAAGTATAGGGAATATAAGAGATATATTAAGTGTGGGAGATATGTCGGAAGATATATAAGGAGGAGAAAAATAAATGACAACATATAAAGATGCTGGTGTGGATGTAGAAGCTGGATATGAAGCAGTTAGACTTATGAGGGATCATGTAAAGAGGACTTTCAGACCTGAAGTTTTAACAGATATAGGAGGGTTTGGAGGATTATTTTCTTTAAATAAGGAAAAATATAATCAACCTGTACTTGTTTCAGGTACTGATGGAGTTGGTACAAAACTTAAAATTGCTTTCCTTATGGACAAGCATGATACTGTAGGAATAGACTGTGTAGCTATGTGTGTTAATGATATAGTTTGCAGTGGAGCAGAACCCCTGTTTTTCCTTGACTACATTGCAGTAGGGAAAAATCGTCCTGAAAGGGTAGCAGAAATTGTTAAAGGGGTATCTGAAGGGTGCATTATGTCCAGATGCGCACTGGTTGGCGGAGAAACCGCTGAAATGCCGGGTTTCTATTCCGAAGAAGAATATGATATTGCCGGTTTTGCAGTAGGTATTGTTGACAGAGACAAGATTATTGATGGTAAAGACATTCAAGAAGGAGATGAACTTATAGGTCTTGCTTCTTCTGGAATTCACAGCAATGGATATTCTCTTGTGAGAAAATTGCTAAACCCAACTCCACAGAAACTGCATGAGTATGTGGAACTTTTAGGTGGAACACTGGGTGATGAACTGTTAAAACCCACTAAGATATATGTTAAAACAGTACTTGATTTAATTGGTAGGTTTAAAATAAAAGGAATTTCTCATATAACAGGCGGTGGATTCATTGAGAATATTCCGAGGATGATTCCTGAAGGCCTGAGAGCAGAAATAAATATAGGATCATGGCTGGTTCTTCCAATATTTAATTTGCTTAAAAATTCCGGAAATATTGACGAAAAAGATATTTATAATACCTTTAATATGGGCATTGGAATGGTTATGACTGTTGAAAAGGGTACAGCCAGGGAAATAATAGATTATCTCAATAGAGATGGTGAGCAGGCATATATAATTGGTAAAATTGTCAGAGGGGAAGCCGGGGTGGAGCTGTGCTGAAAATTGGTGTTTTGGTATCGGGAGGGGGTACCAACCTTCAAGCTATTATTGATAATATTGAGTCAGGAGATTTGCCGGGATGCTCAATAGCTTTAGTGGTTTCCACCCGTGCAGATGCCTATGCTGTTAGAAGGGCTGAAAAGCATAATATCCCTGCTGTTTGTATATCAAGAAAGAATTTCGAATCCATAGACCAGTATGATGAAGCCTTAATAAACCAGTTCGAAAAATATAATGTAGAATTGATTGTAATGGCTGGATTCCTTTCTATAGTTGGAGAAAAGTTTGTAAATAAATATTCCGGAAGGATAATAAATGTGCATCCTTCATTAATACCGGCTTTTTGCGGGAAAGGATATTATGGGCTGAAACCTCATGAGAAGGCTCTGGAATATGGTGTTAAGGTTACGGGTGCAACAGTTCATTTTGTAGAACTTGAGCCTGATGCAGGACCTATTATATTGCAAAAGGCAGTTTACATAAACGATGATGATACTCCTGAAGCCTTACAGAAAAGGGTTATGCAGGAGGCAGAATGGGAGATCCTGCCTGATGCCATAAAGCTTTTTGCTGAAGGTAGACTGGTTATCGAAGGAAGACGAGTAAAGGTGAAAAAAGGAGGTTTTTAATCTTGATTAAACGTGCATTAATAAGCGTATCTGATAAAACAGGTATTATAGAGTTTGCAAAAGGATTGGAAAAGTTAGGAGTTGAGATAATATCTACGGGTGGAACTGCAAAAGCTTTGAGGGATGCAGAAGTTAAGGTAACTAATGTGTCTGATGTTACAGGTTTCCCTGAATGTCTTGATGGAAGGGTCAAAACATTGCACCCCAAAATACATGGCGGGCTTCTTGCAATAAGAGATAATCAGGAACATATGAAGCAACTTAAAGATCTTGGGATAGAGCCTATTGATATGGTTGTAATAAATTTATATCCTTTTAAAAAAACCATTGAAAAAGAAGGAGTATCTCTTGAAGAGGCAATTGAAAATATTGATATTGGCGGGCCAACCATGCTAAGAGCAGCAGCTAAAAACTACAGGGATGTAGCTGTTATTACAGACCCGGCAGATTATGACAAGGTTTTGGCGGAAATCAGTAAATCAGGAGAAGTTAGCCCTGAAACAAAATTTTTACTTGCTTACAAGGTTTTTGAACATACATGCCATTATGATACATTAATAGCTCACTATTTCAGGGGACAGATGCTTAAAAGAAATCAGGCTATTGCTGCAACCCATGATATTAGTAATAGCAACCTGAAAGCAGGCAGCAATGATAGCCAGGAAAAAGGTATATATAATATCGAAGAATTCTCTCAAACATTAACTCTTACCTTCGAGAAAATTCAGGATATGAGGTATGGTGAAAATCCTCACCAAAAGGCCGCTTTTTATAAAGAACCGGGTACCAATGCAGGTTGCCTTACAAATTTGCATCAGTTACATGGTAAGGAACTCTCTTTTAATAATATAAACGATACAAATGGAGCACTGGACTTGCTGAAAGAATTTGAACAGCCAACAGTTGTTGCTGTTAAACATGCAAACCCCTGTGGTGTGGCAAGTGCAGATAGCATCTATGAAGCTTATCTTAAAACTTATGAAGCTGATCCTGTTTCCATATTTGGAGGCATTATAGCTGCAAACAGAGAGATAGATGCAAAAACCGCAGAGGAAATAAGCAAGATATTTGTAGAAATAGTAATAGCACCATCATACAGTGAAGAAGCATTTAATATCTTATCCAGAAAAAAGAATATCAGAATTCTTACCCTTGATGATATTTCAAAGAAACTATCTAAAGAGGCATATGAGCTGAAAAAAGTTTCAGGTGGTTTATTAGTACAGGAACGTGATACTGAGCTTATAAACATAGATGAAATAAGCTATGTTACCAATAAGAGACCGGGAGCTAAGGAGATGGAGGACTTGATTTTCGCTATGAAGATTGTCAAGCACACTAAATCCAATGCAATAGTGCTGGTAAAAGACAAGCAGACAGTGGGCATCGGTCCCGGCCAGGCAAACAGAGTTACATCAGTAAGAATTGCTCTTAATTACGCACAAGAAAAGGCAAAAGGAGCAGTATTGGCATCCGATGCATTTTTCCCATTTTCAGATTGGGTTGATGAATCTGTCTCTGCAGGAATAACTGCGGTTATACAGCCGGGAGGCTCATTAAGAGACCAGGAATCAATAGATGCCTGCAATGAAAAGGGTATAGCAATGATATTTACCGGCATGAGGCATTTTAAGCATTAATGTCAACAGGAGCTTAGTTTTAAAGAAATTGTTAAATTTCTGGAAAACTAATGCGCATGTGCATATTTTTTTGCACAGGAATTATGAAAAAACAAATTGCACGTGCAGTTGAAATGAATTTAAGCCCATAGAAACTTTTTTGTAAAAAAGTTTTGTTCCTGCAAGGACGAATTCATTTCGCGCGCTGCAGGAATGGAGCCAGGAATGGAGTTTAAAATGAAAGTTCTTGTAGTTGGCGGAGGAGGGCGTGAACATGCGCTTGTATGGAAAGCGGCCCAGAATCCGTCTGTTGAAAAAATATATTGTGCACCAGGTAATGGCGGCATAGCAAAAATTGCCCAGTGTGTTCCTATTAAAGCAACGGATATTAAAGGCATGGTAGAGTTTTCAAAATCTAACAATATAGACCTTGTGATTGTGTCGCCTGACGACCCTCTGGCCGCAGGAATGG
The DNA here is from genome assembly GCA_035362115.1 of Clostridiales bacterium. Taxonomy (GTDB): domain Bacteria; phylum Bacillota; class Clostridia; order Acetivibrionales; family DUMC01; genus DUMC01. Next base: position 28,629 of record DAOSDD010000003.1, read on the forward strand.
TAGATGCTTTACAGGAGGCAGGTATAAGGGCTTTCGGACCTTTAAAAAATGCAGCTGTTATTGAAGCAAGCAAATCCTTTTCCAAAAATCTTATGAAAAAATACAATATTCCGACAGCTGGGTATGATGTGTTTGATAATTGTGATAAAGCCATAGCATATCTTAAAGAATACAAATACCCTGTTGTTGTAAAAGCTGATGGATTGGCAGCTGGAAAAGGTGTAATTATTACAGAAACATATGAAATTGCTGTGGAAGCAGTTAAAAATATAATGGATGATAAAATTTTCGGCGAAGCGGGAAACAAGGTTATTGTGGAAGAGTACCTAACAGGGCATGAAGTATCCGTATTGGCTTTTACCGATGGGAAAACAGTTATCCCCATGGTTAGCTCTCAGGATCATAAAAAGGTTTTTGATAATGATTTGGGCCTTAATACAGGTGGAATGGGAGCAGTTTCTCCCAGTAGGATTTATACACCTGAAATGGCAGATTACTGCATGAAAAAAATTATCAGGCCCACAGTTGAAGCTATGAATAAAGAAGGGCGCACTTTTAAGGGAGTGTTGTATTATGGTTTGATGATTACCGAAAGCGGGCCGAAAGTGCTGGAGTACAACGCAAGATTTGGAGACCCGGAAACCCAGGTTGTTCTGCCCAGACTTAAAACTGATATTATTGATATTTTTAATGCAATAATAGATGAAAAATTAGATGAAATAAACATTGAATGGGATGAAAGAGCAGCTGCCTGCGTGATTATGGCTTCAGGGGGATACCCTGGGAAATATGAAACAGGATATGAAATTAAGGGCCTTTGTGATGCACAAAAAGATAAAGATACAATAGTGTTCCATGCCGGTACAAAATATGAAAATGACAGGTATTATACATCCGGTGGGCGGGTGCTTGGGGTAACAGCTTTAGGAGAAACTCTTGAAATAGCTGTAAAAAAAGCATATGAAGGAGTATCAAAAATAGAGTTTGAAAATATGCATTACCGAAAAGATATAGGACGAAAATAGACTGCCGGCTACCCTTAATTAAGTTTTAAGGGACTAGAAGGGGCTCCAATGAGACTCTAAAGAGACCCAAAAAGATTCTATAAAGTTGCAGCCTGTAAAAGAAAAATAAAAGTCAATAAAGGAAAGTGGTAATTTTGAAGGGCAAATTCAAAAGGATAGGTATTTCGGGGGGGACTTTCGATCCTATCCATTACGGGCATTTAATAATAGCTGAAGAAATAAGGGAAACAATGGAGCTGGAAAAAATGGTATTCATACCATCAGCCAATCCTCCCCATAAGGTCGGAATTGGTGTAACAAATGCCACACATCGCTATAATATGGTAAAGATGGCAACAGAGTCAAACCCTTGGTTTGCAGTGTCTTCTATAGAAATGGAAAGGGGAGGTTATTCGTATACAGTTGATACTCTCGTACAGTTGAAGCAGATATATGGCGAAGATACTGTCCTTTTTTTTATGACGGGAGCAGATGTAATACCTGAACTTGTAACATGGAAAAACTTTGAAAAGCTATTTTCCCTATGTGAATTTGTAGCGGTATTAAGACCTGGATTTAACAGAGAATCATTGATTAAAGAAATTGAGTTTTTAAAAAGTCATTTTATGGCTAAAATACATATAGTGGATGCGCCTCTAATTGGTATATCATCTACGATAATACGGGAAAAAGTTAGAAATGGCAAATCCATAAAATATCTTGTACCTGAAAATGTAGAGGAGTATATAACAGAAAATGGACTATACAAATAAGTGAACATTTTGCCTGCATTTTCGAATTGTTCAATTCGACTGCAGGAAGAAGAATTTAAATTTATTTCATGTAGAATCATTTTTGCGTTATATATAGATGAAAGGGAATAAATGTGGTTTTAGACCAAATTAAGGATAAAATAAAACTAAATATCAAACCAAGCAGGTACATACACTCGGAAAATGTAATGGAAGCTGCTAAAAACCTGGCAGGAATATATGGAGCGAATGTTGATAAGGCAGCTATAGCAGGCATTTTACATGACTGCGCAAAAGGAAGAACGGCAAAGGAGCTATTAAGTCTTTGTGAAAAATTTGACATGCATGTTGATAATATTGAAAAAAGACAGCCGGAACTTTTACATGGACCTGTTGGAGCTTTTATTGCGGAAATGGATTACGGTATAAAGGATGAGGAAATCCTTAATGCTATAAGAGTTCACACTACAGGAAAGGAAGATATGAACATACTGGAGAAAATTGTTTTTCTTGCTGATTACATTGAACCAGGAAGAAATTTTCCGGGGGTTTGCGAAATAAGGGAATGGGCATGTAAAGATATAGATAGAGCAATAATAATAGCTTTAGATACTACTATTAAATATGTAATAGCAATGGGAGGCCTGATACATCCTGATTCTATAGGGGCCCGAAACTATCTGTTATTACAGAGAGCTAATATACAGAACTGATTTCCGGCAGTTCTATAAAAATACATAAATCAGAATTGTATAGAATTGTTAACAAAACAACTTAAATAATGTATAATAGAGAATAATGTATAATAACGAATAATGCAATTATATTGAGTAAAGTATTATGCAAAGCTTGCAGAAAATACAGACTAATAGCATATATATAACGCAAAAATGATTTTACAAAGAACAAATATGAACAACAATACTTGGCTGGAGGGAGAGAATATTTTGGATAGTTCGGTATTAGCTGAAAAAATAACCGAGATACTTCTGGATAAGAAGGCAAAAGACGTGGATGTAATAAAAGTTGAAAATATTACAATTCTTGCAGATTATTTTGTAATATGTACAGGTACATCCACCACCCATATAAAAACACTTGCAGATGAAGTGATTTTTAAATTGAAGGAAGAGGGAATTGAGTTTCACCATATGGAGGGCTATGAGAGCAGCCGCTGGATTCTTCTGGATTATGGAAGCGTAGTAATTCATATTTTCCATGAAGAAGAGAGAAAATATTACAGCCTTGAAAGATTATGGTCTGATGGCATAATTACCAGAAAATAAGTGATATAGGTATGTAAGCAAAATAATTAATATGAGTAACTTAAGTAAAATAAATAATATAAGTATATTATTTTGTAAGTAATAAATATATATAAGAGATATGAGAGATATAAGCAATATAAGCTGAAGTTAGCTGATAGAAGGGAGTGAATTGCAGGTTCTCCTTGCATGATTTTCATTAAATCATGAGCCTCTGAACCTGCACGATTATGAAAAGCTATAATGCAAAAGATATCGAAAAGAAGTGGCAAAAAAAATGGGAAGAAGAAAATACTTTCAAGGTAGAAGAGAATGGCAAGCCCAAATATTATGTACTTGAAATGTTTCCTTATCCCTCAGGTAATCTTCACATGGGCCATGTAAGAAATTATTCTATTGGGGATGTGGTTGCCAGGTTTATAAGGATGAATGGCTATAATGTACTTCACCCGATGGGATGGGATGCTTTTGGTCGTCCTGCGGAAAATGCGGCAATAATGCATGGAACTCATCCTTTTGATTGGACCCGGTCCAACATTGAAATTATGCGAGGGCAGTTAAAAGAACTGGGATTAAGCTATGATTGGGACAGAGAAGTTACAACCTGCCACCCCAATTATTATAAATGGACTCAGTGGATGTTTCTGCAAATGTATAAAAATGGGCTGGCATATAAGAAAAAATCCAATGTTAATTGGTGTCCTTCTTGTGCAACAGTGCTTGCAAATGAACAGGTTGTAAATGGTAAATGTGAACGCTGTAAAGCTGATGTGGGAAAGAAGGATCTGGAACAGTGGTTCTTTAGAATAACAAAATATGCTCAAAGACTCCTGGATGATATAAATAAATTAAAAGGATGGCCCGATAAAGTAAAACTTATGCAGCAAAATTGGATAGGCAGGAGCGAAGGTGTAGAAGTAGATTTTAAAGTAGATGGCATGGATAAAGGGGTAAGAATTTATACTACCAGACCGGATACTATTTTTGGCGTAACCTATATGGTAATTGCCCCGGAACACAGAATGACAACTGAAATAATTAAAGGTACACCACAGGAACAGACATGCCTTGAGTTTATAACCCGTATGCAGCATATGAATGAGATTACCAGAACATCTGAGGAGACTGAAAAGGAAGGTGTATTTACCGGCAGGCATGTAATTAATCCTTTAAATGGCGATAAAGTACCTTTGTATATTGGAAACTATGTATTGGCTGAATATGGAACAGGCGTTGTAATGGCAGTACCTGCACATGACGATAGAGATTTCCAGTTCGCTAAAAAATATAATCTGCCTGTAAAAGTTGTAATTCAACCGGAGGGTGAAGAGTTAAGTGCCGATACTATGAAAAATGCTTTTACAGAGGTTGGTTATCTTGTAAATTCCGGTATTTTTAACAGCACTAGAAGCGATGAAGCTATTGGAAAAATTATTGACTATATTGAAGAAAAAGGGTATGGAGAAAGAAAGGTTAATTTCAAATTAAGAGATTGGCTGATTTCCAGGCAAAGATACTGGGGAGCTCCAATACCGGTAATATACTGTGATGATTGTGGTATTGTACCGGTACCTGAAGAAGATCTGCCAGTTATTTTGCCAACGGATGTTAAGTTTAGAGGAACGGGAGAATCTCCCCTAATCAGTTCTCAATCCTTCTTGAAGGCAAAATGTCCTAAGTGTGGTAAAATGGGAAGAAGAGAAATGGATACAATGGATACCTTTGTATGTTCTTCCTGGTACTATATGCGATACTGCGATCCTTGTAATGAAAGGCTGCCTTTCAGTAAGGAAAGCACCGATTACTGGATGCCTGTAGACCAATATATTGGTGGTGTAGAGCATGCAATACTTCACCTGCTTTACTCAAGATTTTTTATGAAAGCATTGCATGATATGGGATTTGTATCATATGATGAGCCATTTACGAACCTTTTGACCCAGGGTATGGTATTGAAAGATGGGGCAAAGATGTCAAAATCCATAGGTAATATTGTAAGTCCTGAAGAAATTATTGAAAAATATGGGGCTGATACGGCAAGGTTATTCATCCTTTTTGCGGCTCCTCCGGAAAAGGATCTTGAATGGAGTGAACAGGGAGTAGAAGGCTGCTATCGGTTTATTAACAGAGTATGGAGAATAGTTGATGAGTACAGTGGAAGTTTGAAGGACGACCAAGCATGTGCTTGCAGTTCCTCATGCGGATGTGGCTGCGGCTCTTCATCAGGAGAAAAAATAACCGGAGCTGACAGAGAGTTAAGATATATTGTAAACTATGCTATTAAGAAGGTTACAGAAGACATCCGTGAAAGATTCAATTTCAACACTGCCATAAGTGCTGTTATGGAGCTTGTAAATGCTTTATATGCATATAAAGAGAAAGTAGCTGAAAATAAGCGGAATCCATTCGTAATAAAGGAAGCCATTGATAGTCTTATTGTAATGCTGGCACCATTTATACCCTATGTAACTGAAGAGTTATGGCAGTCAATCGGCGGAGAAGGAAGTGTCCACGAACAGATATGGCCGTCATACGATCCTGAAGCTCTTGTAAAAGATGAAGTTGAAATTGTTGTTCAGATAAATGGAAGAATCAAAGAGAAGATTATGATACCTACAGGGCTTGATAAAGATAATACAGAAAAGGAAGCCCTTAATACTGAAAAAGTAAAGCAGTTGATAGAAGACAAAGCAGTAGTAAAAGTAATTGTTGTTCCTGAAAAGTTGGTAAATATTGTAGTGAAGTAAAGTACCAACCAACCTGAAGGTTAAGAGCTTGCAAAGGTACAAAACCGTTGATTAGTTTAAGTGTTAAGTTAAGGTATTCATTCGCCAGCCTTAATGAATGGTGATGAATACCTTAATTTTGTAAATATAAATATATTCATTTCATATTAACCAAGCAGGAACAAAATAGTTGTCTTTATCTATTGGAATAATATCACTACAAAGACATATAACATTTCCTTTACCTATTTGCTTTCCTGTTTTTTGCAGTACTTCAAAATGCTTTATCGCATCTTTTTTAGGACTTCCGCTTTTTTTAATTTCAATAGGATAAAGAGTGTTGTCCTGTTCAATAATTAAGTCAATTTCCTTATTGTCAGAATCTCTGTAATAAAAAATAGGTGCTCTTTTACCTGCATTGTAGTAACTTTTTATAATTTCGCTTACAACATATGTTTCAAAAAATGCACCAGACATTGCTGATACTTCAAGCGTTTCGCTACTGGTCCAACGAGTCAGATATGCGCAAAGCCCAGTGTCCAGAAAGTACATATTTGGAGACTTGATTAAACGTTTTAATGAATTATTGAAATAGGGCTCTACTAGTGTAATTACACCCGATGATACTAAAATAGACAACCACTGCTTAGCAGTAGGAGGACTAATACCCACATCCTTTGCCATATCCGCATAATTAACCATCTGACTGGTTCTTGCAGCGCAACAGGTCATAAATCTCAAAAATGCCAGTTCATCACCTACCTGCGTCAAGTCCCTTATATCCCGTTGTAAGTAAGTACTAACATAAGATGAATAAAACATTTCTGTATCTTGTTCTGTCTCATACAAAGCTGGCATAGAACCCTTGAATATTCGCGAAAATATCTCCCTTAAATTCTGCGGCCTTACATAATTAACTTTCTCTAATAAATCCTTAATATTAGTTTTATATGGGTTGCCCTGGTATCCTTGTATTTCACTGGTAGACAAACCTAGCATATTAATCACTCCAACACGCCCGGCAAGGCTTTCACTAACGTTTCTCATCATGTGAAACACCTGTGAACCTGTCAACCAGAAGTCACCTTTATTCTTATGCTGATCAACATACATTTTAATATACGGCAGTAACTGGGGAGCATATTGAATTTCATCAATAATAACAGGCGGTTGGTACCTTTGCATAAAAAGAGCGGGGTCACTTACAGCCAGTTCCCTTACAATAGGATTATCCAGAGTTATGTATTTACGGTTTTCCTCAGCCATTTTGCTCAAGAGTGTAGTTTTACCCACCTGACGAGGCCCTGTTACCAGGACAACAGGGAAGTTAATGCTTGCTTTTAATATCACTTTTTCCAAATGTCTGTCTATATACATATAGTACCTCCGGTAAATATAAAATACAATTTTATTATACTGGAACTTAGTTTATTTAGCAAGATATTATGTTTATTTCCTTATTTCCACTATTTTGATCTATATTTAATCATGCGTCTCTTAATATTAATAATTCTGGATATTCTTCTAAGGCTGAATCTCAAAGCTCCAAAAGAAAATAATATAATAAAAATGCTCTTTGCTATTTTATATAAAGCACTATTTTTAATGCTTCCTGATTTTCCACTGAAAGCTCTGGCTATATTACCGGCGAGCTTTTGAATAGCCCTTATAAATTTAGGTTTATTAGATTTTTCTACTGAAGTTGATGTAATAAGGTTGGTTTTGCCTAATAAAATATCGCCCTTCCAAAATTCCATGTATCCTAGAACTTCACCCTCATTTATAGGAGCTGAAATAGTTGGAGTCACATGAACTTTTTTAATAACAGACCAATTATTGGACATTGCATTTGCACTTTTGTCTTCACCTGCAAGCACATCATTGCTGGCATCTGTATCTTTATCTTTACCTACATATGCATATGCATATGCAGGTGTCCCATAACTAAGATTTGCAGGAAATACGCTGGAAACATCGGTTTCAGCTATGAGGTTCAAAACAGCTTTATCCTTTGCATCTTTCACACTCACGTTGCCCGCCGGTGAGTTTTGTTTTATAAGTGTACGAAGGGAGTAATTTTCAAACCCATATTTTAGAAGCGTTTCAGTATATTTATATATGTTTTCCGGTGCCCGTTCATTTTTAACACCTAAAATGACAGATATAAGCTCCATTCCTTCCTCATTAACTGCTGCTGATACAAGATTGTGACCCGCAGGTGTAGTAAACCCTGTCTTTATGCCAATAATATTAAAGTTGCAGTTAGTTTTAGTACCGTATCGCAATAATTTATTCGTAGTATATAAAGTGTTCCAGGTTGAATGTTTATTGGTTGAAGGCATGGTATAACTATCCTTTTTCACAATTTCTCTGAACGCTGGTAGAGACATGGCATGCCTTGCAATTAAAGCCATATCTCGTGCAGTAGTATAATGATCCATGTGATGCATTCCATTTGTATTGATAAAATGGGTGTTTACTGCTCCAAGTTCCTTTGCTCTTTTGTTCATAAGGTCAATAAATTCATTTCTGGATGATGCTGTGTTTTCCGCAATAATATTTGCAGCTTCGTTGGCTGAACAAACAAGCATAGCATTCAAAAGATCCCACAGGGTTAATTCCTCCCCTGGCATTATACCTATATTCATACCCCCAGGACCAATATCATCAATTGCAGCCTGGCTTGCTGTCATTACTTTATTTATGTCTTCATTTTCAAGAGCTATTATTGCAGTCATAATTTTTGTGGTGCTTGCAGGGTATATTTCAGTTTTGTCTGCATTTTCACTGTAAAGTACAAGACCGGTCCTTGAATCTATCAAGATATATCCCTCAGCTTCAATATTTAGCTCTGGCAACTCTAAATTTGCTGCATAAGAAACGGAATCCGCCGCAGGTACAATCGGAGAATTTAGACTAGAGGAATTATCAGCATAAACTATGCCTGAAAAAGCAGTAAAAATTAAAGATAATACTAATATAATGTATAAAAAAGACAAAGATACATTGCTAATTAAATATTTCCTAAAAACCCAACATGTACCATAACCTGACTTTTTATACTTAGTGGACTGTATATTTCCCATTTTTTTCTTTTGCTACCTCCAAAAAGGATAATCAAATACCTGATTTTTAGTATACCAAAAATTACAGTTTAAATAAATAAAAAAATTTGATAGAAAAAAAGGAAAAAACAAACACGTGTAGAATAATATATACAAAGGAGGTAAATTATGGAACTAAGGATGTTTAATAAAAGGTTATATATTAAAAAAGAATATGTATCGATATCAATTATTTTTGTTATTATGGTAATTATATTAATAATATATATATCCGTAAAAAACAATAATGAAGTTGTTATTGATAGTTGTAAATCTCCAGTCAGAGATTCTGCCAAAGATTCAGATAATGACCCTGTTAATAATAATCCAGTTAAAGATTACCCTGAAGCCAACCCTAAAGCTAACCCTAAAGCCGATCCTAAAGCCGATCCTAAAGCCGATCCTAAAGCCGATCCTAAAGCCGATACTAAAGCTGATCCTGAAGCTGATCCTAAGGCTGATCCTAGAGCTGCTCCTGAAGCCGATCCAAAAGCTGATCCTGAAGCTGATCCAAAAGCTGATCCTGAAGCTGGTGAGACAACCCTGGAAATTAAGGTATATATAATTGGTTGTGTGAATAATCCTGGTGTTATTACTTTAAAGAAAGGTCAGATGATATATGAAGCTATAGAAATAGCTGGCGGGGCGACAGCCGAAGCTGACCTGGAAAACATAAACATGGTTTATATTTTGGAGGAAAATATAATGATTAATATACTGGCACGAGATAAAGATAGAAAACTTATTACATCTGATTCTGAAGCAGGAAATAATGGAATACCTGATATTAATATAGCCGGAAGCGGAATACAAATAATCAGAGATACCGGGGACGCAGTTATTAAAACAGGTGGTAAAAGTACTGATAATAATATGGGACAAACTGATGGTACAGGAAAAAGCAGTGATTCTGGTAATATTAATAACTCAAAAGGCAAAATAAATATTAATAAAGCAAGTGTAAATGAACTTGATACATTACCTGGTGTAGGAAAAGCAACAGCTGAAGATATTATAGGATACAGAGAAAAGTATGGCAGGTTTGCCAAAATAGAAGACATAATGAAAGTACCAGGTATAAAAGAAAAAAAGTTTGAGAAAATCAAAGATTTTATAACTGCTGACTAGATGATTGAAAAATGTAGCATTGCTTTGGGGTTCACTTAAAATCAAAAAAGGACTGGTAATATAACCAGTCCCTTTTAATATATATAAAAAAAGGAGGAAACTTCATGTTTATTGCATGTTTATTGCATGTTTCTTTATCTGATTATATTATAGATGTTTATTGAAAAAAAAGAAATGCTATTTATTAACGACATTTTCCAATATATATTATGAATTTTTATGCAATATTAACAACAGAAATTACTGGGATATCAATGGCAAAATAAAAAGATTGGTCAGTATATAACCTAAAAATACAGATGTAGAAGGGATAACAATTGTATATAGCAGAAACCTCATAATTCTTCTGCGCCTGTATTTTCTGAACCTTTGTACTCGATTTGTTCTCATGAAATTCACCTCCCAATATATAACAGGTACTTTGTCATAAGTTACGTCTATATTGTACCATAAACAAAAGTAATGTTACATAATGTGGAAATATTTCCTTTCATCTTCCCGATGCTATTAAAAATTATCACATAAGACATCGCTATTCAAATCGGCATAGTAGTACTGAAACGAAAAATTCATAATAATATGGATATTATTGAAAATGCATACTAAAGTCATAATTGCATATTGCTTTATAGCTGGCCCAAATGCTAATATTCAGTTTGGATGAACTCATTTATATAAACTATTTTTTATGCAAAATGAATCTGCATAATATATAAGATGAATCGATGAATCTAAGTAAAAAAGTTAAGTTATATACTTACATAAATTTATATTTAGAGTTATTTATTGTTTTAAGGAGGTCACCTATGAAATTTCCTGTTAAAAAAGCCGGTAATATACTTATGGCATTTATGTTATTAATTCAATTGATCATGTCACCTATAAAAGTTTTGGCTGAGGAACCTCTTAGATCAAAATTCAATTATGGAAATGAAAATACTTCAGTTGAATATTACCGTAAAGTAAGTGAACCATATTATGCAGCACTGCTTAAAGAATATGGGGAAAAGAGTTATAAGGGCGCTAATATTCCGGAAATCTTAGTTGAGCCTGCAGATATTGTCTTGCCGGAGGGCAAAGAATTAAAGCTTGAATCAAAACTGGGCGTAAGTGATTATCCTGCATTTAAATGGTTGTGTGATATACCCTGGGCTGAATGGAACTTTGAAATAAGCAGTGAGGGACTGTATGAAATTGAACTGGAATATTATATGCTGCCGGGGACAGGTAATCCGGCTACACGCTCACTTAAGATGGATGGTATTATACCATTTTTCGAAGCATCAAATATAGTTTTTTACAGGGGCTGGAAAGACGAAAGTGAACCAATTGTTAATAGTATTGGTGATGAAGTGAGGCCAAGCCAGGTTGAAATTCCCGGCTGGAGGGTAATGGGACTTTGTGATGCGCAAGGCTACTACTCTCAACCCTTTCGTTTTTATTTAAAGCCTGGGAAGCACACATTGCGTATGGAATATGTAGACCAGGACATGGCAATTGGCAGGATGCGGGTAAGGCCTGTGAAAGAATTGCCCGCTTATGAACAAGTGAAGAAAGAATATAAGAATAAAGGATACGCAAACATAGATGAAACAGTAGAAACAGTAGAATTACAGGCTGAGAGTACAGCAACCGAAAAGAGTGACCCTACAATCAGAAGAGAAAGAAACGGTGATCCTGTTTGCAAACCAGAATCTTCTCTATACAGAAAATTAAATGTTTTGGGAGGTTATCGCTGGCGTAAGGGAAATCAGAGTATAACATGGGAATTTGATGCTCCTCAGGATGGTTTATATAAAATAGCAGTAAGAGCATTACAATCATGGAATGATGGTTTACCTTCTTACAGACAAATAGACATAGATGGAGAAATACCTTTTAAAGAGCTGGAAGAATACAAATTTGTTTCCAATAGAAAATGGCGTACCGAAGTTCTGGACGATGAGAAAGGGGAACCATTCCTTTTCTACTTAACCAAAGGAACCCATACTATATCAATGACAGTTAAAATGGGTGCACTTACTCCCATTATTTTATCGCTAAATGATGATGTTATATTGCTTTCAAATTTAATAAGAGATATTACCAAAGTAACAGGTAGTAATCCCGATCCAAACTATGATTATGACTTTTTCAGAACCATACCTCACTTAAAAGGTAATATGGAGATTTTAATGGAAAGTCTGCAGTCAAAATACGATATGCTTGAGGATATATCAGAGAAGCTGCCTGCAATGGCAAACAACCTGATGACTATAAAGAGCCAGCTTGCAGGTATGGTAAAAGACCCCTTTAGTATTGCAAGAAGATTAAATGACTTAAACAATGCTTTATCAAACCTTGGGAACTGGTATTTGAGTTTGCAAAATCAACCTTTAATGATTGATTATTTTTTAGTTGGAGCTCCCGGTGTAGATTGGGGAAATGAACAGTCTAACGTTTTCCAAAAAATAAAGGCCACTTTAGCCAACTTTATTGTTTCCTTCAAAAAAGACTACAATAATATAGGCAGTGTTGTCAAAGACGATGTAGATATAAAAAATACAATTAACCTTTGGGTTTCCAGGGGTACAGAATGGGCTGAACTAATAAAGGAAATGGTAGATGAAAAGTTTACACCTGAGACAGGCATCCTGGTAAATATCAATGTTTTTCCTGCAGGACAATTACATGCAGGTTCTGTTAATGCTCTAATGCTTGCAATTGCTTCAGGCAGGGCACCGGACGGTGCATTAGGAATTGATTCAGGTTCTCCTGTTGAGTTTGCTATAAGAGATGCAGTATATGATCTAAGCAAATTTAAGGATTTCCAGGAAGTATCAAAACGCTTTTTGCCAAGTGTTTTTACACCATTTAAATATAACGACGGGATATTTGCACTTCCTGAAACTATGAATTTCATTGCGATGATCTATCGTAAAGATATAATCAGTGAATATGGAATAAGACTTCCAAACACAAGGGATGAGCTATATAACAATGTATTGCCCATGCTTTATCAAAACGGACTGCAGTTTAATTATCCTGCTGATTTCAGCCAGTTCATTTTTCAGCATGGTGCGGAATATTATCTTGATAATGGAGCAAGATCAGGTCTTGAAACACCTGAATCATACAGAGCTTTCAAAGAAGTAACAGAACTATATACTCATTACGGAATACCGGTATCAGCCAATTTCTTCAATCGTATGCGCACAGGTGAGATGCCCATAGGAATTGGAGATTACAATCTTTACATACAGCTTTCAGTAGCAGCACCTGAACTTGCAGGAAGGTGGGGCATTGCTCCCATACCCGGTACCTTGCGCTCGGATGGTACAATAGACCGCTCCAATGGAAGTATAACAGGTCAGGCAGGTGTCATACTTAATCAGTCGAAGAAGAAGGAAGAGACTTGGAAATTCTTAAAATGGTGGACCAGCACATCAGTTCAGACCAAATTTGCAAGAGAGCTCGAAGCAATAATTGGTACTGAAGCCCGCTGGAATACTGCCAACCTTGAAGCCTTCACAAATTTGGCCTGGAAGAAGGAAGACTTGGAAGTAATTAAAGAACAGTGGCAATGGGCTAAAGGAGTTCCGGTAGTCTTGGGGGGCTACTATACCGGACGGTATTTAAGCAATGCATGGAATAGTGTAGTAATAAGCGGTGTTCCTGTAAGAGATGCACTTGAATCTGCAGTAGAGGAAATAAATCGTGAGCTAAGAATGAAAAGGGAAGAACATGGCATATTTGATAATCAGACACAGGGGGTGGGAAAATGAGAGCAAATACTAAAGTCGAGACTAAGATTAAGACAGAAGCTGAGATTGGTAGTGCAAAAATAGGAGTAATAGAAGTCAATGCCAGGGCAAAAATGGCAGATGGAACCGGAACAAAGCCTAAAATAAAGCCTAAAATAAAGCCATCTTGGAGGAAAAGCCTTATAGGTTATGTATTTATGCTGCCTTTTCTCATCCTATTTTTCATATTTATTATAATACCTGTATTTGTTGCTCTAGGAACAAGCTTTACAAACTTTAACATGCTCCAGCCTGCCAAATGGATAGGTTTGACAAATTACAAGCTGCTTTTCTTAGATGACGTCATATTCCTTACAGCAATAAAAAACACTTTGATATTTGCCTGTATTACAGGTCCCATAGGATACTTTATGTCCTTCATTGCAGCCTGGGTAATAAACCAGCTGCGTATGCGCAATGCCTTTGCCCTTGCTTTTTATGCACCGTCTATAACAAGCGGTATTGCAATGTCGGTTATCTGGCTGTATTTCTTTTCAAATGACCGATATGGCTTGTTTAACAACATATTTATTAATCTTGGATTTATAAAAGAACCAATATTATGGACCCTTGATGCAAAGTATATTCTTCCCGTAATTATATTGATTTCCATATGGATGAGCATGGGTACAGGGTTTTTAGTATTTCTTGCGGGCTTACAAAACATTCCCAGAGAATACTATGAAGCAGCCTCTATCGATGGTATAAAAAACAAGTTCCAGGAGCTTTGGCTTATAAGCTTGCCCCTCCTAAAACCCCAGCTATTATTTGGTGCAATAAACTCAATAGTAGGGTCTTTTGGAGTATTTGACATAGCAGTATCAGTAGCAGGTATGCCAAGCCCAAACTATGCAGCTCACACCATTGTGGCACATCTTTACGACTATGCATTTATAAGGTTCCAAATGGGTTATGCATCTTCGGTAGCCATGGTACTATTCCTAATGACATTCATATTGGGACGTGTGGTTATGAAGATGCTTTCATCCAAAGGAGAATAGAAGTGAAAATTGAGAATTAAGAAACTGGTTATGGGAGTACAAAGCTACAAGTCGAACAGTTGCTACCAGGGATCAAGAACCGTATAGACTCACTTCCCAACTCTTACCTCTTAATTCTAAATCAATACATAATGACATGGAGGAATAATATGGAAGTAAATGTAGTAAAACGATTTGTTATAAATACATATAGAAAACTACAAAAAAGACGGGCAGCAAAAACTGCATATACAAGAAGATATGAAAAAACTACTGCATGGGATGTGCTTCTTCATATTTTTATGGTGGCTCTTGTAGCTTTTACAGCCTTGCCGCTGGTTTATATGATTAGTACTGCGTTTAAACCACTGGATGAACTATTCATATTCCCACCCCGGTATTTTGTTAGAAAGCCTACGCTTCAAAACTTTTTTGATCTTGCAATATCTCTTGAAAGTTCAACAGTTCCTTTTATACGCTACATATATAACAGTTTGGTTGTAACAACTATTACCGTAACATGTACTGTTATAGTATCAGCCTTGGGAGCATATGGGCTTGTCAAACACAAACCAATAGGACATAAAGTAGTATTTAATTTTATTATAGCTGCCCTTATGTTTTCACCCCATGTAACTCAGATACCTCGTTACATGGTTGTTAACAAGCTGGGACTTTTAAATAGTTATTGGGCTTTAATTATACCAAGTATTGCAGTTGCATACAACTTCTTCCTGATGAAGCAGTTTACCGAGCAATTCCCCGACGAGCTCCTGGACTCTGCAAGAGTTGATGGCGCCAATGAATGGACAACATTCTGGAAAATTGTTATGCCTTCTCTCACACCGGCATGGTCTACTTTAATAGTATTTAGCTTTGTAAGCAACTGGAACGATTATTTTTCACCGCTTATATATATTACCGATAATGCAAAAAAGACTCTTCCTCCGGCGTTGCAAACCATTTCCGGAGGAGGAAGCATTGGCAGAGCAGGTGCTGTAGCAGCAGCTACAATGCTTATGACGTTGCCTACAATAATTATATTTACAACAATGCAGGCCAGGGTTATGGAAACAATGACTCACTCAGGAATAAAAGGATAAAGGAGGGAAGCAGAATGAATAAATTTAATAGAGCTATATCCTTCTTTATAGTAATACTAATTGTATTTTCACTATGGACTAATATAGCACAAGCTGCAAGCCGCGATTATATAATCGATGATGGCAGAAGGATACCAATACCTGAAACATACATATTAAAAGATATAATATATAATGTAAAAAATCATGGGGATGAAATTAAATACTATGAAGCACCAACCGACCTTTTTATAAATGAACAGGATTACTTATTTATAGCAGATACAGGAAATAACCGAATTGTCAAAACAAATAAAAGCGGTGAAATGATAGCAGTTTTTAAAGAAGCCAATGGAAAGGCTTTCAACTCACCAAAAGGTGTGTTTGCTGATGCACAGGGAAACCTTTATATAGCAGATACAGGAAATCAGCGAATTGTGCATCTCTCTGATACAGGTGAATTCGTAGAAGAATTTGTAAGGCCGAAATCAGATTTGCTAAGTGAAACGTTCACATTTGACCCAACAAAATTATGCGTTTCTCCTACAGGTTATATATATGTTTTAAAAGGAGAAAACATATTAATTCTGGATGCATATAACAACTTCAGGGGATATATGGGACAAACAGATATCGGATTCAGGCTCCTTGATGTTCTGCTTCGTATATTTGCTTCTGAAGAGCAAAAACGTATTATTCGTAAACGAACAGCAGCTTCATACCTAAATATATCTATGAATGATAAAGGCATGATATATGCAGTAACTATGGATTATGCAACAGGAGAAATAAAGAAGCTTAATTCAGTGGGCAGTAATATTTATAGGAAATATAAAACACTGCAAAAAGGTGCAAATTTACTTAATCTTGATTTCCTGACTACAATGAAGCTGGAAAGCAGGAGCTTTGTCTTTGGAGAGAGAAATGATGGAGAAGGAAGGGTTATTATGCCTTTGTTTAAAGACATTGCTGTAGATAAGAATGGAATAGTTACTGTTGTAGAAGATGTAACCGGGAAAATATATCAGTATGATCAAGAAGGAAATCTTCTGGCAGCATTTGGAGGCAAAAGTGATCAACAGGGAAGATTTTCTGCGCCGGAGGCTATAGAGGTAGATGATAATGGCTGCATATATGTTCTTGACAGAGTTTTAGGAAACATTCAAGTGTTTGAGCCTACTAATTTTATAAAGATGGTTCATAATGCAGTAAATTTATATGCAGAAGGAGAGTATAATGGAGCATATAACCAATGGCAAAAAGTTTTAGGAATCCATTCAAATTATCCTTTGGCTCATCTAGGTTTGGCAAAATCGCTATTTAAACAAAAAATGTGGAAAGAGTCAATGGAGGAATATAAACAAGCAGAAGATCGTGACGGGTATTCAAAAGCGTTCATACAGTATAGATATGAAGTAGTACGCAATAAATTTCCAATAGTCCTCCTAGTTCTAATAATTATTATAACTATATTTGTTTTATTATTAAGACTTATTGGTAAACTGGCAGCAGAAGGAATAGAATGCTTCTACATGAATGGTGGAAAAAGGTTTACCATTATTGAACAATTAAAATTATCTCTTGGAGTTATTCTTCACCCTCGAGAAACATTTGAGCTTATAAAAGATAAACGTGATAGCATGAGCATAGCTCCGGGAGTTATAATTCTAGGAGTGCTATTTTTGGTAAGAATATTTTATATTTTTACCGTTCATTTTCCCCTTGCGGATATTGATATAAGAGATTCAAATATCGTACTTGAGGCAGTTAAACTGCTTCTACCAGTAGTTACGTGGGTAATTGCAAGTTTTGCTATAACGGCAATACTAGAAGGTGAATCAAAATTGAAGGATATATTTATTGCATCTTCATTTTCCATGGTACCGTATATTTTAGTTACTTTTCCAATTGCAATACTGTCCAATGTACTGGCAAGAAGCGAATTAACTTTATATGCTGTTATAATAAATGGTTCGTGGATATGGATATTCATACTTTTCCTTATACAAGCCAAGACATTGAATGACTATAAATTCGGGAAAACTATTTCAGTCAGTATGATAAGTGTACTAAATATGGCTTTAATATGGGCAGTCGTGCTTATGGCATATGTATTGACCGGCCGCTTATTCCAATTCGTTGCGGGAATATTCAGAGAAATTAGAATGACTTTTAACTGAAAGGGGGCAAAGAAGATTATATGATAAAGAAAACAAAAAGTTTATTACTTATAAAAAAGTTTAAAAGTGCTATAAAAGAAAATAAAGTTAATAGAAATACATATTTTAAAAGTAAAATATATAGTATTGCTGCTTTAATTACTGCGATGATAGTCGTTTCAGTTTTTTGGGGGATAAATGTTACAGCTGAACCGGCTAATTCTGAAAATACCAGGCATGATAATACTGGGATTGAAGTAGTCAGCCAGTCAAAAAAGGATGAAAATAGTATTCATCAAACTGAAATAAATAAATCTAAACTAACGTATACTACTGTACCTGATGGTTATAAAATAATTGAGCAGAATTCCAAATTTGCGCTTTATTGCAACACTAAAACAGGAGCAATTATTGTAGAAAACAGTGAAACAGGATACCTATGGAGAACAATCGTAGACTATCCGGAAGATTATGCGCTCGAAAATCTAAGTGCCCACTGGAAAAGCTATATTTCATCACTGTTTACTATTAGTTACACAGATTTGCAGAAAAATGAAGGCCTTATGGAAAAGGCATTTTCATCTACTGATGCAACTATAACCAATTCCAGTATTATTAAAGATGGTATAAGTTTAGATTATGATTTCAATGAAATAGGTATTAATATAACTATTGATATTATTTTGCAGGAAGATGGACTTATTATTTCAATTCCAAGTGAGAAAATTAAGGAAAACAAAAATTTTGGATTAGTAAACATAGAACTAGCCCCATACCTTGGTACTGAGAACGATAATTTAGATGGTTACATATTTTATCCTGATGGATGTGGAGCCATAATGAAATACGAGAAATCGAAAGAACGCCCGAAATTTATTAAGCCTTACAAAGGATTCATATTTTCACCGGAAAAAGTGGATATTTCCGAATATATAACCATGGAAAGAAACCAAAAATACAATGTTATGCTGCCTGTTTACGGAATAAGAAATGGTGATGATGCTTTTCTGGCTATTGCATCAAAGGGTGCTGAAGAAACAGCTATACTTGTATATCCTTACGGTTATTCCATAAACTTAAACAGAGCTGGTTTTGAATTTTATTATAGGCATTTTTACAACACCATTCTTTCTAATATTACACTCCGAGGTAGAGATACCGCAAAGAATATTTCAGGATTAAAGGCTGACAAAGAACTTATTATGCAGGATCATGAGGTTACAATTGTTTTTCTAGACAAATCCGATGCCAACTATAGTGGAATGGCTAATGCTTATAGGGATCATCTGATGAAAAACAATGAACTGAAAAGGGTCATAAAAAATACAGACAGTATACCTTTAGAAATTAGTTTATTTATGGGAATAAAAGAAGAAAGAATGCTATTTGATAAGTATATTTCCATGACAAGCTTTCAGCAGGCCAAAATGATTGCAGATAAGTTTAAGGATAATGGTATTGACGCTTTACAGATAAGTCTTATTGGCTGGTCGAAAGGTGGATATGGGATCTATCCTGATATTTGGCCTCCGGAACGCAAACTCGGCGGAGCTTTAGAAATGAAGAAATTGTTAGATTATACATCTGAAAATAGTATACAAGTGTTTCTACGAACTAATGCTATTGATGCTATTGCTGATAATAAGACTTTTTCCAAACGAAATGATGTTGTCATTCAAGGAAATGGCCTTCCGGCAACAGGTTTCAATAAGGATAGATTTATTTTAAGCCCTTTTGCTTATTTTGAAAGGATTAAGAAGCTTATAAACATAATACCTGTGGAAGATGGGACAGGTCTGGCTTTGGAAAAAACAGGTAAAATGCTTTACCACGACTATAACAAAAATAATCCTTCAAGCAGAACACAGACAATGAATACCTGGGGAGCAACTCTTCTTTTAGCTAATAATCAAAATAAACCTGTGGGTGTTGAAGGAGGTAATGTTTACGCATTAAAATATGCGGATTATTTATTCAATATTCCTGTAAAATCTTCTGGTTACCATATAACAGACGAAACAATACCTTTCTTTCAAATGGTGGTACATGGAATGATACCTTATACTTCAGAACCGGGAAATTTGGCATATGATCTTACAATACAGAAACTTAAATGGATAGAATATGGCTGTATGCCTTTCTTTGAACTTTCTTATGAAGACACTACAAAACTAAAATATTCTAGATACAACAGGTTATTTAACTCCCAATATGAATACTGGCTTAATACTGCTGTAGATATCTATAAAGAATTCAATGATAGATTACAGGAAACCTGGAATACAGAAATGATAAAACACGAAAAATTGAACGCCAATTTAGTAAAAATTAGTTACAGTAATGGCGCAGTTTTATATATTAATTATTCTGACGAAGATATTATTCAGGATGGCTATAGGATTGGAGCTAAAGATTATATAGTAATAGACAGAAAGGGGGCTGTTCGATGAAAAAGAGTTTTAAAATTACCGGAGAAAAAAGGCATCGGTTGGAAGGCCTAATATTTGTGTCACCTTTTATTATAGGAACTCTTATTTTTTTCATATTTCCCTTATTTGTATCAATAAAACTTAGTTTTGGTAAACTTAAGAAAATGGAAGGATTTGTTATTGAATGGCTTGGACTTGACAATTATATAAGGGCATTCATATTAGATACAAGTTTTATACCAATGTTTTTGCAGGTAATAAGAAAGACAATCGTTCAAGTACCCCTTATTATCGTTTTCTCAATATTGCTTGCCATGCTAATTAATAAGAATATTAAGTTTAAAGGGCTTTTTAGAACAATATTCTTTATACCATTTCTTTTAGGAATGGGAGATGT
This sequence comes from Clostridiales bacterium, assembly GCA_035362115.1. Taxonomy (GTDB): domain Bacteria; phylum Bacillota; class Clostridia; order Acetivibrionales; family DUMC01; genus DUMC01. The sequence continues at coordinate 49,437 of DAOSDD010000003.1, forward strand.
TATGAATCAGCTTCTAGGCCTTGGAATAGATAAGCATGTGTTTTCATTTGTTGAGAGCAATTTGTTACCAAGAGAATTCCTTGTATATTTAGGTCCAAAAGTGGTAGAAGCAGTAGAAAGCTTTTTTGGGATAATTGTTGTAGTTCTTTGGAGCTCCGGAGTACAAATACTGTTGTTTTTATCAGGACTTCAGAGTATTCCAGTTTCACTATATGAGTCTGCCAAGGTGGACGGAGCAACTGAATGGGAAATGTTCTGGAAGATTACGCTTCCTATGATTTCACCAATAATGCTGTTAACTATAGTATATACAATAATAGCATCATTTACAGATATATCAAACCCCATATTAGCATATATTCAATCAAATGCTTTTCGTTCCCTGAGATTTGAATATGCGGCAGCAATAGGCTGGGTTTATTTCTTGTTTATTATTTTGCTGGTATCACTTGTTTTTATACTGCTTGGAAACCATATTTATACTACGTCTGAATTGAAGGGGGGAGCGAAGAATGAGCGAAAAGATTATTAATAATATAAAGTCAAAATTAGTAATAAAACGAACAGGTAATATAAAGCATAATGTTTTTAGAGGAGCTACTTATCTTTTAATGCTGGACATGGCATTTGTATTCTTGTTCCCATTTTTGTATATGGTGGTAACATCAATTAAAAGCAATAAAGATTTGTATGATTTTACAGTAAACTGGGTTCCAAGAACTATTGAATTTAAAAATTATATATTAGCTTATAAAGCATTAGAATATCCTAGATTTTTTAAGAACTCTTTTATCATGACTACTGTAACAACAATAGGGCATCTTTTATCTTGCTCTTTTATTGGATATGGTTTTGCGAGATATAATTTTAGCGGT
>DAOSDD010000004.1:0-47271 GCA_035362115.1 Clostridiales bacterium
TGTTTGGATTATATTCGGGGCTGATACTCCACTTGCCAATGTGACCGGTGAGGTACCCATGTTCTTTTAAACCTCTTACCCATGTATAATCTGTTGGCTGCAGGGTTGAAACTTTTAAGCCATTGTTGTAGTTCCATAGTGCCCCAAATGTTTCAGGTCGTCTGCCATTTAACAATGACTGTCTTGCAGGGCAGCATACAGGTATAGGAGTATAAGCATTTGTGAACCACATACCTTCACATGCTAGTTTATCAATATTGGGCGTATGTATGGGATATTCATTACTATACCCAATGCAATCATAACGGTGTTGATCAGCTAAAATAAGTAAAATATTGGGCGGCTTAACATTTTGCAAAATCAGATACCCTCCATCTAGAAAATTCGCTTCGCTCATGACTTAAGCATTGATGCGAATTTTCTTGTTCGCTTACTTAAATAAAATTATGTTAAGAAGCTATGTAACCCTTGCGCTACATAGCTTCTAACAATCTACAGCACCTATAGTTATTATAGTATATACTTATAAATTACATGAGCTACCCCATCTTCATCATTTGACAGCGTTATATAATCAGCTTTTTCCTTTACAGCATCATTTGCATTTTCCATGGCAACACCAAGACCGGCATACTCAATCATGGAAAGGTCGTTCAGTCCATCACCTACAGCTATCATTTCTCTTATGTTTATATTGAAGTGTTCCCCCAGCTTTTCCATAGCCTTTGCCTTTGATGCTCTTTTATCTACAAATTCCAGGAAATATGGTTGTGAGGTATGAAAATTAACATTTTCGCTTAAATAGCCGCTTACTTCATTAAGGTATCTGTTAATCGTCTCAACCTCGTCATACCAGAGTATTTTCGTAACTCCTTTTGCAATTGTCTTTTCAATACTATCTCTATCATTTCCCAATAATAACGGTGTAACAGTTGATATGCTGCTATATTTATAAGCTTTGTCACTTAGCTCACTTGCGTATAATTTATTATCAGTCCATACCATGACAGTTGTTCCCAGTTTTTTGCCAAGTTCAATTATGTTCATGGCATCCTCATTATTTAAGCTGCATTCAAACAGGATATCTTTTGACTTCCACATTATTACCATTGCGCCATTATACGTTATAAAAGGCAAATCATGGGTTAGTTCTAATTTCTCTATTAATGATTTTAATCCCTGTATGGGTCTGCCTGTAGAAATAGTAAAAATCATCCCTTTTTCTATCCCTAGGTTTATAGCTTTGATAGTCTCATGAGTTAAGTTTCCTTTGCTATCAAGCAATGTACCATCAATATCAACTGCCAGTAACTTATAAGCCATTTAATTATTTTCTCCTTTAATATTTCACATTTCACATTGCAATAACGCCACACAATAGTATCATTAGGCAAGTATCAAACAAGAACTCTATTAGCAAATGATAAAGAACTATCTCTTTGTTCCTAATTGTTCTAGCCCCTCTGTTCTTGTGTTCCTATTTCTCTGCCATTTTCTCAAGAATTATATTGCTTCTTTCAATAAATTTGGTCATTGCTTCAGGCTCAAGCTGCTTATGGCTCATCATAGCCAGATCATAAACCTGTCGGCAAAGCAAATTCACATCATCTTTTTTGTCCTCTTTATCTTTCATCTCCAGTATTAACTGTATTAATCTATTCTTGTCATTCAGCACCAGGGTTTCTTCCTTTGGGAACATGTGGCTCATATCCTGACCACCGAAGTAGCGGCTGAAGTCCTGCATTCTTCTTGACTGTTCGGAAAGAAGAATCATTCCTGGGACAGAAGCAGTTTTCAAGCTTTCAACTTGTACCTTTAGCTTTTCATCGCTTACAGCTTCCTTAAATGTTTTTTCCAAAGCTTCCCGGTTTTCTTTTTCAGCCGGGCTGTCGTTTTCTTTTCCATCTCCGGCTTTCAGGCTTTCAGAAATATCTGAATCTATCCGGCTGAAGGTTACGCCGCTTTCATGCATTTCCATGAACTGAATAAAATGGCTATCAATTAAAGTATTCAAGATGACGGCTTCAAGCTCATTTTCCTCAAAGATTTTTATATATTGGGCCTGCTGTTTTTCATCGGTTACATAGAATACCTTGTTTTTATGCTTTGATTCATTGCGTGACAGGTAATCTTTCAGTGTAATATAATCACCTTTTGTAGTTTTATAAACAACTATATCTTTAACTCTATCATAGAATTTTTGTTCACGGATGCAGCCATATTTTACAAATGGATTAATGTCATCCCAATACTTGTTATAATTATCTCTTTCATTTTCAGAAAGGGATACCAATTTGTCTGCTACTTTTCTTGTAATGTGATTGGATATTTTACTTACATAACCATCATTCTGTAGAAAGCTTCTGGATACATTCAGGGGTAAATCCGGACAATCTATGGTTCCCTTTAGAAGCATAAGGAATTCAGGTATAACCTCTTTTATGTTGTCAGCTACAAAAACCTGATTGTAGTAAAGCTTAATTTGTCCTTCTATGGTTTCAAACTCATGCTTCAATTTGGGAAAATAGAGGATTCCTTTTAAATTGAAAGGATAATCCATATTCAGGTGAATCCAAAACAGAGGATCATTAAAATCATGGAATACCTTTTTATAAAATTCCTTATACTCTTCATCAGTACAGTCTTTAGGCTTTTTCAACCACAAAGGCTGAGTATCATTTATTGGTTTTGGACTGTCATCATCATCCTCATCTTTCATGTCATCTTTAATATCATCCTTTATATCATCCTTTATGTCGGCCGTATCAGCATCTTTTGCATCTTTACCAGTTTCTTCTGCATCTAAGCTTGTTTCTTCTACATTTGTATCAGAGTCTTTTAATTTACCATCCTGTTTTTCGCTCTCAATTATTTTATCTTTAGTATCCTTTTTCTTTTTATCTTCGGCATTTTCCAGATAAATTTCATATGGCATAAATGCACAATACTTGGTGAGAACCTCTCTCATTTTATATTCATCCAGATATTCCTGCCCATCTTCAGAAACAAATAGAGTTATTGTTGTCCCACGTTCCCTGCGGTCTGACTCATCCATCTCGAACTGATCATTCCCGGTGCTTGTCCATCTAACAGCCTGAGCACCTTCCTGGCAGGATAAAGTGTCTATTTGCACCTTTTCAGATACCATAAAAGCCGAATAGAAACCAAGACCAAAATGTCCTATTATTTGATTATCCTGGTCCATTTTATCTTTATATTTTTCTATAAAATCAGTCGCACCTGAAAAGGCAATCTGGTTTATATATTTTTTTACCTCTTCATCGGTCATACCAATTCCATTATCAATGAATTGAATGGTTTTCTTATCTTTGTCAACAATAACAGTAATGCGGAATTGCTCATCATCATCAGCTTTAGCTTCTCCTATGGAAACCAGCCTTTTGAACTTGTTGATTGCGTCAGTGCCATTTGATACCATTTCACGTGCAAAGATGTCTTTATCTGAGTAAAGCCACCTTTTTATTATAGGTAAAATATTTTCTGTATGTATGGATAAATTGCCAACTTCACGGGCCATACAAATACCTCCTCCTAATCAATATATTGACAAATGCGTTTATTTATGCTTATGGCATTCATTTGCCTTTCGCACAATAATCTAATTATAATCTAGCTATATTCTAAATTATAATATAAATTGTTTGTGTTTACTCAATTAGAGTATAAAAATCCTGCCTATTTATTTTACAATTTGTTGAAGGCTTTTGTCAAGGATTTTTTAGCACTCTCTTGTATAGAGTGCTAACAATTATTCAAGCTGGCTATTATGCTGCTTACTTATATCTCTTCTAATATGAAGGGTGTAAAACACTTTTTTTATCAACATTACTAATAACAAGATAATTACACCAGTAAGCACTATGGTTGCACCGGGTTTTACATCTGCATAGAAAGAAATTATCAAGCCAGAAATAGTTGATATAACTGCAAAAACAATTGAGTATATAACTGTCTCTTTGTAGCTTTTTGAGATAAGCATAGATGAAGCAACAGGAACAATCATAAGTGAAGATACGACAAGAGTTCCGATAGTACGGGCTGAAATAGATATTACTATTGCCGTCAGAAGCATAAATATAAAGTTTACTCTTGCTACAGCTATACCTGCCAATTTCGCTGATTCCTCATCGAAAGTTATGCAAAATAAGTCTCTGTACATAAAAATAAAAGCAAATAATACAACAACACTTAATATTATTACTGTTAGCAGTTCGAAACGACTGACGGCAACAATACTTCCAAACAGGAAGCTTGTAAAAGCCGAACTATTCTTAACAAATCCCGATAAAATACCTGCCAGTCCAATACCTGCTGCCATAATAATTGCCAGTGATATTTCCGCATATTGAGAAAAGGACTTGCGGATTTTCTCAATTCCGAAAGAAGCCAGTATGGAAAATGTTACAGCTCCTGCTACAGGATTTACCCCCGCCACAAGTCCGGCAGCTACCCCTGCAAGTGAAATATGGGACAGGGTATCTCCCATCATGGACAAACGCTTTAAAACAACTACTACACCAATACATGGAATTATAATTGATATTAACAAGCCTACTATAAAGGCATTTCTCATAAACTCATATTGAAATATTTCTGCCATATTTTTATTTCGTCTCCCTCCACAGAAACTCAAATTTCTATATACCACCAGTTTTATTTTTTAGTTTAGCATTGCGGTAGCATGTAGTGCATTCATGTCTATTCAAATGAATGTTAATTTTATACCCATACAATTCATCTATTAAATCTTCTGTTATTTCATCCTTAGGACTAATTATCTTTACATCTTTATTACCTGCAAATCCTATTTTGTTTGCATGGACTGTTATTGCACCTATGTCATGGGTTACCATTACGATAGTTATGCCCAGTTCCTTGTTAAGTTTAGCAAGAAGACAGTATACCGCCTCCTCAGATTTTGCATCAATGCCCGTTGTTGGTTCATCAAGAAAGACTATTTCAGGATTATTAACAAGCATGCGTGCAATAAAAACCCTTTGCTGCTGACCTCCCGACAGATTACCAATAAGTTTTTTGGCATTGTCTTCCATTTCCACAATTTTAAGAGCATTATAAACTTTTTCCTTACGCTGCTTCTTAAGATTTGCAGTAAATAAACCGGATATTTTGGCTTTTCTGTAAATATTAGAACCAACGATTTCCTCAACAGTAGCAGGAAAACTCATATTGAAAGAGATTGCTCTCTGGGAAATGTATCCTACTTTGCTCCAGTCAGGAAAATTCTTTACATTATATCCGAATATATTTATATTTCCCCCATTAGGCGAAAGAAAGTTCAAAAATAATTTTACAAGGGTGCTTTTACCCGAGCCATTGGGTCCGATTATCCCAAAATAGTCACCCCTGCAAATATCAAAACTTACATTATCAAATACTGTTTTGCCATTATAGCTAAAACTTAGATTCCTTACATCCAATGCCTTATCCATCTACACCATCCATATTCTTATTTATGTTGAGACAAGCAAGAGGGAAAACGAATAAGAGAGCAAAGAGAGACGGTTCTTGACTTGTACATAGGAGGAGCAAGCAAGGGCAGAGCTCATTTATCCTTAATTGCCCTTAGTTGTCCTCACTTATCCTCACTTGTTTCCTGCTTACTTGACTAGAACCGCCCCTGCTTGTCTCCCCTTGTCTGTCCTTTCAGGCAAGTTAAAGAACTGTCCACACTTGTCCCTTTACTTTAACGCCCTTTTCAATGCTTCCAGATTCTCCCTCATTGCCGAAAAATAATCCTTACCTTCCTTTAGCTCTTTTTCGCTAAGACTTGCTATGGGATTTAACACTTCAACTTTTGCCCCTGCGGACTGGGCGATTGCATTTGCAACCTTTGGATTTACAAGTTTATCGAAAAATATTACACTAACATTGTTATCTTTAGTGAAGTTTGCTACATCTACCATTCTTGCAGCAGTAGGCTCAGCCTCCGCATCCAAACCGGAAATAGCCACCTGATTTAAGCCGTAAGCAGCAGCCAGATAACCAAAAGCTTCATGAGAAACAACAATATCTTTCTTTTTAAATCCGGATGCTGCTTCCCTAAATTCACTATCAAGCTTCTCCAACTCTCTGGAGTATTTTTCAAAATTCTTTTCATAATAATCCTTATTGTCTGGATCAACTTTAACTAGAGCATCTGCGATGGCTCTCATCTGTATTTTTGCCATGGCTGGATCCAGCCACACATGAGGGTCATATATATGCTTTTTTTCTTGATCAGCCTGTTTCTCGCCATCCTTTTCATCATGCCCATGCTCACTCTCGTGCTCATGGTTTGCTTTACGAAGTTCAATATCTTTTGCTGCTTCAACAATAATAAGGTTCTTGTTGCTTATACTCTCCAATACTTTGTCAACCCAGCCTTCCATGCCTGCTCCATTATAAACGAATACATCCGCTTTCTCTATACTAATAATGTCCTTTGGTGACGGTTCCCAGCCATGGGGATCTGACCCGGCAGGCAGCAGGTTTTTTACAGTAACTTTATCGCCTCCTATTTTACCTGCAAAATCATATACTACATAAAAACTAGCAGTCACAGATATTTTATTTTCCGTCCCAGCCTGTCCTTCAACACTTTTTCTGCCAGTACAGCCTGTAAAAATGGTTGCACATATTAATGTCATTAGGAATATTGGCAATAAAATGATTATTGTTACTTTGTAAGTTTTCACATTACTTTTCATCCTGTTTTCACCTCTTCATTTTTACAACTACATTAATGCTTCCTTTTCAATATAGCCGTACTAGATAGATTTTAAACTAATAAACTGCTTTTTTCAACAGGATAGTTTATATGGGGTGCATTTACTGAATTTGAAGAAATATTTACCAGGGACTGTCGTTACAGTGCTTAGAGCCTTTAAATTCAGCTACGGGCAAAATCAAACTCACAAAATAATTTGAATAATAGTATTGTAATTATTTTGCTCAAACACTGATTTTGCTTTTCCTCCGCTCAGATTAAAAGGCTCTACAGCACCTTCACTTATGCCCCTTACCAATAATTTCTTCAAATAAATTAAATGTACCCGTTCATATTGAGTGTACTAATAATTTTAGCTTTTTGGGTGTGAGAGTCTCCGCAGCTCTTGCCACCTCTTCTTTTGATGGCTCTCTTACATTAGCTGCCGGGTACTCAAGCCCCAGTTTATCCCACTTAAATGCTCCCATACAATGATAAGGGAGTACTTCTACCTTTTCTACATTTTTCAGGCTCTCAATAAATTCCCCGGCAAGTCTTAAATCCTCTTCGTTATCCGTGTAGCCAGGTACCAGTACATATCTTATCCATAAGGGTATCCCCTTTTTCATTGTATATAAAGCAAACTTTTTAATTTTATCATTTCCAACTCCTGTTATCTCCCTGTGTTTTGCTTCGGAAGCATGTTTAATATCAAGAAGTATCAGGTCTGTGTATTCAAGCAGTTCCATCACCTTTTCAACCTCTGCAAACCCACTTGTATCAAGTGCAGTGTGAATGTTCAATTCTCTGCATCTTTTGAAAAGAGCAGTTACAAAATCCACCTGTATTAATGGTTCTCCTCCCGTAACTGTAATTCCGCCTCCTGAGGATTGCATGAAGTCAATATATTTTTCAGTCTGGGCAACAACATCATCTACAGAATATTCCCGTCCGCCGCTCACATCCCATGTATCCCTGTTATGGCAATATATGCACCTAAGGGGACATCCCTGCATAAATACTATAAATCTTATTCCTGGACCATCAAGAGTCCCAAAGGTTTCAAAAGAATGTATTCTCCCCTTTATCTCCATATGTTTACCTTACACCTTGCCTTTCTCATACTCTCTCATGTATTGTCCTGTTAATAACATCCAGCTGCTGTGCTTTTGTTAATTTAATAAAGTTTACCGCATACCCCGAAACTCTTATAGTAAGCTGAGGATACTTTTCAGGATGTTCCATGGCATCTAGCAATGTTTCCCTGTTAAAAACATTAACATTCATATGATGGCCTCCCTTTTTAAAGTAGCCGTCAAGAAGAGCCATAAGATTATTAAGTCTGGCTTCTTCATCTCTGCCAAGAGCTTTAGGTGCCATTGAAAAAGTAAAGGATATTCCATCCTGAGCATGTCTGTATGGAAGTTTGGCAACAGAACTGATTACAGCCAGTGCCCCATTTGTATCTCTTCCATGCATGGGGTTTGCGCCTGGAGCAAAAGGCTCTCCCTTTTTTCTTCCATCAGGAGTATTTCCTGTTTTCTCACCATAAACCACATTTGATGTTATGGTAAGTATTGAAAGTGCAGGGACGGAGTTCCTATAAGTTCTCTGTTTTCTGAGCTTATCCATAAATAGTTTTACAACCATTATAGCAATAGAATCAACTCGTTCATCATTGTTACCGAACTTTGGATAATTTCCCTCTACCAGATAACCCACTACTGTGTTATTTTCATCTCTCACAGGTTTTACTTTTGCATACTTTATAGCACTTAAAGAATCCACTACTACAGACAAACCTGCAATCCCACATGCCATTGTTCTATATATGTCCTTATCGTGCAGTGCCATTTGAAGACTTTCATAGGAATACTTGTCGTGCATATAATGAATTAAATTCAATGTGTTTATATATAGGCGGGCAACCCAGTCCAACACCATATCAAACCTATTCATTACATCTTCATAATCCAGATATCCCTCTCCTACAGCTTCAAACCGTGGAGCAATCTGCGCCCCGGTCATTTCATCCCTTCCACCATTTATAGCATATAACAAAGCTTTTGCCAAGTTGCATCTTGCACCAAAAAACTGCATTTGTTTTCCCAATTTCATAGCAGATACACAGCAGGCTATGCCATAATCATCTCCCCAATAAGTCCTCATCAAATCATCATTTTCATACTGTATTGAACTGGTATGAACAGATACCTCAGCACAGAACTTTTTAAATTCGCAAGGAAGGTGTACCGACCATAGTACTGTCATATTAGGTTCTGGTGCAGGTCCCAGATTGTACAGAGTATTTAAAATTCTGAAAGAGGATTTTGTTACAAGAGTCCTTCCATCAAGGCCCATTCCACCGATACTTTCAGTTACCCAGGTAGGATCACCACTGAAAAGAGCTTCGTAATCAGGTGTCCTAAGGAATCTCACTATTCGCAGTTTTATAACAAACTGATCCATTAATTCCTGTACTTCATCCTCTGTGATAGTGCCTTCTCTCAGGTCACGCTCAAAATATATGTCAAGGAAGGTGCTTACTCTACCAAGACTCATGGCAGCGCCATTTTGCTCCTTTACAGCTCCCAAATATGCAAAATAGAGCCATTGTACCGCTTCTCTGGAGTTCCCTGCAGGCTTGGATATATCAAAACCATAGCTTGACGCCATTTCCTTAAGAAATCCGAGAGCTTTTATCTGTTCCTGTATTTCCTCTCTGTCCCTTGTAGTATCTGCATCTATATAATCAAACTCCAGATGCACAAGTTCATTTCTCTTTTCCTCTATAAGCCTGTCCACGCCATATAGGGGAACCCTTCGATAATCACCAATTATCCTGCCTCTTCCATAGGCATCAGGAAGCCCTGTTATTATACCTGCTTTTCTGGCCCGCCTCATTTCAGCTGTATAAACATCATATACCCCTTGATTGTGTGTTTTTCTGTATTCAGTAAACACTTTAATAATATCAGAGTCTACTTTCTTACCATAAGCTTCGCTGCCCTTTGCAACCATTCTTATACCGCCAAAAGGCATAATGGCTCTTTTCAAAGGTTCGTCAGTCTGAAGCCCTGCAATCACTTCCAAATCCTTATCAATATATCCGGGTTTATGAGAAACAATTGTAGAAACAGTGTGGGTATCAATATCAAGTACACCGTCTTTTTCCCTTTCCTTCTTTAGAAGCTCTGAAACCTTATTCCAAAGCTTTCTCGTCCTTTCTGAAGCACCTTTCAAAAAAGATCTATCTCCCTCATAAGGAGTATAATTAAGCTGTATAAAATCCCTTAAATCTATTTCAGAACACCAGTTACCTTTTTTAAAATCTTTCCATTGTTCCATATTTCTGTTCATCTGTTCCATATTTCTGTTCATCCTTTCTATTGATTAATAAGGGCATCACTTCCTAAATCTGCAAAACTAAAATAATTCCTTATTAAATAATATTACCCTTAATAATCCTTTTAAAACCTTAAGGCAAAGGGACAGGCACATTTTCTTCCTAAGCTGAATTTAAAGGCCCTGGGCAGCATAACGGCAACTTTTGGAAGGCGTATAACATGATGACGAAATATTAGAGCAAACATAGAGATTGTTGGTATAGAAGCACAGAGAAAAGCTGTAATTCTGCACATGGACGTGCAGAGCAGGCATCTGAGCCATGGATGGCGAATATGCCGGGCAGGCTTTTCTCTGGGAAACTATGCCTACAGTCTCTGCTCTCAGTTCTTGATGTGCAGCGACTGTTTTGGCATCATGTCATATGTCTTTCATATAATGGCTTAAATTGACGCCTATGATAAATACACCCCATCTATAATTAACATGTTTACAATCTTAATTTATCTCTGCTATAATAAAAGAAAATCTTGATTTTTAATTATGTATAAATAAAGGTGTAGTATATGAAAGAACTTTTGGAATTGTTTGTAATTTTCTGCCGGATAGGCGGTTTTACCTTTGGGGGCGGATATGCTATGCTTCCAATAATACAAAAAGAAATAGTAGAAAAGAGAAAATGGGCTACAGATGAGGAAGTACTGGATTATTATGCAATTGGGCAGTGCACTCCTGGCATAATTGCAGTCAATACGGCAACCTTTATAGGATATAAACGTAAAGGCATGATCGGCGCAATAGCCGCAACAATGGGTATGGTTTTTCCATCTTTAGTAATAATTACTTTAATAGCTGCCTATTTTAGACATTTTCAAGATTATGCGATTGTAAAACATGCATTTGTCGGCATTAGAGCAGCTGTAGCAGCATTAATACTTAGTGCGGTAGTAAAAATGTGGGATAAATCTATTAAGGATTCCGCAGGCCTAATAATATTCATTCTCTCCTTTGCTGTAATTGCTTTTACAAATGTTTCACCTATATTAGTCATTGTAGTTTCAGCTATTGCCGGTATTTTGTTAAGCTCTAATAGTAAAAGCAAAAGTGACAGTAACAGTAACAGTGCTAATAACAGTAGTAGTAAATGTAAAAGGGCTGGTAGCAAATGATATATTTAACTATTTTTCTAGAATTCTTTAAAGTTGGCTTGTTTGCAATTGGCGGAGGACTTGCAACTCTTCCATTTCTTCAGGAATTGATCTGCAAATATGGCTGGATTACTTCTGCCGAACTTATTGATATGATTGCTATTTCGGAATCTACGCCGGGTCCTATTGGCATTAATGCAGCAACTTTTGTTGGTTATAAAACTGCAGGAGTTATGGGTGGATTAACTGCAACTATTGGGCTGGTTACACCATCAATTATTATAGTCGTTGTAATTGCTCATTTTTTTATGAAATTCAGCGAACAGCCCATAGTAAGGTCGGGTTTTTACGGGTTAAGACCTGCTGTTACAGGTCTTATTGCTTCAGCAGGGTTTGAGGTCGCAAAAGTTTCATTAATTAATATTAATAGATATATTAAAACATATAAATTATCAGAGTTATTTAATTATAAAGAAATTATTCTGTTTTTGGTTGTATTTTACCTGATAAGTAAATATAAAAAGCATCCTGTATTTTATTTGATAGGTGCTGCAATTATCGGGATATTATTTAAATATTGATCAATTCTTTTTGCATGAGAGTTATGTCTTGTAAATTAAGTAATATTGTGTATTTTGTAAAGGAGGTATATATTGGATACTAAAAACAATAACAAACAACACCGACTGCTGGAGATTTTTTTAACGTTTTTTAAAATTGGAGCATTCACCTTTGGCGGTGGTTATGCCATGATACCCCTTATTGAGAGGGAGGTAGTTCATAATAAAGGATGGGTAAGTACTACTGATATAATTGACTATTTTGCCGTATGCGAATCAATCCCCGGGGCAATTGCAATCAACTCAGCTACTTTAATAGGCTATAAAACTGAGGGTCGGAAAGGAGCATTTGCAGCGGCTGCAGGAGTAATTCTTCCATCATTTTTGGTCATTACTATTATTGCAGCTTTTTTTACCAGATTTCAGAATAACGCTGTTGTAAAAGCAGCATTTTCAGGTATTCGAGCTGCAGTTACCGGGCTTATATTAATAGCAGCCTTTAAAATAGGAAAAGCATCAATAAAAGATTACATATCTCTTATTATTACAGTTGTGACAGTAATTCTGACAGCCTTTTTGGGTGTTCATGCAATACTTTCAATAATTGGAGGAGCCTTAACAGGTTTTCTTATTTACAATATAAACCCGGAAAGAATTTCGAATATATCAGCCAGGACTGATTCTGTTGATTCTAGTAATTCAGCAGATTCTATTGATTCTAGTAATTCGGACAAAGGAGGTAGCTAAATGACTTATTTAATACTACTTTTAACATTCTTTAAAATTGGTTTATTTAGTTTTGGCGGCGGTTATGCGATGATTCCCCTTATAGAAAAGGAAATAGAGTCCCATGGCTGGCTTACTGCTTCAGAGTTTGTTGATATTATCGCCATTGCTGAAATGACACCGGGACCTATAGCAGTTAATTCTGCAACATTCGTAGGTTATAAAACTGCAGGTGTTTTTGGAGGTTTCTTTGCAACACTTGGAGTATCTCTGCCATCATTTATAATTATTCTTGTAGTTTCACAGTTTTTCTTTAGATACAGAAACCATCCATTAAATAACGCAGTATTTTATGGAGTTCGGCCAGTTATCTCAGGATTGATTTTCTCTGCTTCCATCTTTGTCTCAAAAACCGCATTGTTTAAAGAAATTGCTGTAACAAATTTTTTTCATAACCTTGCTTTAAATATATTAAAGGTAATTAATCCGGGAGGAATACTAATCCTGGCCATTACGCTGTTTTGTCTGATAAAATTGAAAATGCACCCTGTATTAACTATTGTAATATCAGGCATAGCAGGGATTGTGCTGTACTATGTTTTACCAGTTTTCGTATTCTGATATTATTCCGTAAAATATAGAGCTTCCAGCATGGTACAAAATGTGGTACATAGAAAAAAGAAAGCACTTCATTAACTCTCCTGCAATATGCTCCGAATCAGTAGCACTTCTTCCATTACCACATATCAATACTTTATTGTCTAAATCATAGCACCCTCACAATTCCTATACTTTAAAATATTCAAACAACATTCCAAAATCAATACCTGCAATATCTTTATTTCTATATCTTTTATATAATGATTCATTGCCCTCTTTAAGATATTTTGATGTAATACCATGAGATATGGAAAGGGAGGCTTCAATAAATGCAGCAAGGTGGTCACAACCTCTTATTATTTCCCCGTCTACGGGAGAATACATGTCATCATTATAATTCTTGTTAATTTCATCTGAAGTAATAATTTCCATTTTTCCGTCTTTCATTATCCTGCTGCTGAATTCATTTTCGATAAGATACTTTATCTCATTTCTCCAGGCTGCAGGTATTAAAGGAAATACTCTTTCTTCCAGCTGGCTGCTTTCAATCTCTTTTATAAGTTCCTCAAGTCCCTCCACTGAACGCTTTACAGGAGAGACAATATCCCTTGTTAGAACTTCCGGCAGGTCGTGTAAAAGTCCCGCATAATAATTATTTACAACTCTTTTATCACATCCATCCAGTTCCAATGTACAGAAATAGGAAAGTATGGCGACTACAAGCATATGTCCTAAAACCGATGTTTCCGGCACTCTGGGTGATTGAGCCCATCTTTGCTGGAACCTTAGCTGCCCCACAAAGCTTAAAAAATTTCGTGTTTTCTTTCCGAGGGTAAGTTTTTGCACTCCAGCTAAATCATAATGTTCTTCTATTTCGTTTGCTATTTGTTCCTTTGTAATTTCCAGACCGTAAAGGTTCTTATTCAAGTTATATATTATTTCGAACTCCCAATTTGTTGCTAGATAATGGGATGCTTTCAATATCCTCTTTTCATAAAAACTGTATTCAGGATCTTGAAGATATTTGCGGAATTTCTCAAAAAAGCTGCCTTTAATTTGGTCAAAACCTTGTTTTTCAAGTTGTTCCAGCACCCAATTGTTTAGCTTAGGACCTTTTTTTTCCATGAGCATATGAAAAATTGGAGGCTTAATATCTGTAAGAACAATTCTGTGGAAAAACTCAAAGATGCCTCCCTCTATCAATTGTCGCCAGTTTAATACAGCCTTTCTGTCACTTTCTTCAATTTTCGCCAATACATAAGCAAACATCATTTTATGTGACTGTTTATCCAGCTCGGTAAAACCCTTATTGGGCCTTATATGGTCATTCCATCTCTGTATGCTTGCAGCATCATATATTAGCTCCAAGTTAAGTTTTCCCAGCATATATTTCACCTCATTTATTATTTGGGCCGTTTTGCTATATATTTACAATATATCAGATTAAGTTACATAGTTCAAGGGGATAGCTGCAAATTTCAACTTGTTGACGCTGAATGAGTTTTTTGTCATAATAAATATATTAATTACTAATGGTGGTAGACA
This sequence comes from Clostridiales bacterium, assembly GCA_035362115.1. Lineage (GTDB taxonomy): Bacteria > Bacillota > Clostridia > Acetivibrionales > DUMC01 > DUMC01. The sequence continues at coordinate 14,652 of DAOSDD010000004.1, forward strand.
TGGAACTTAAATATATTGCAAAAGAAAAAGATGAAAATAGAACAGTAAAATCAATATTAAAAAGTGAGCTTGGACTTTCAGAAAGGCTGATAAAGAAGCTTAAAAATACCAATGGAATATTTTTAAACTCTTTACCTGTATATGTTGTAAGCCGTGTTCAACCGGGTGATTTGGTTCATGTTTCTATTGAGCTGGAAGAAAAATGTGAAGATATAATCCCCGAAAATATTCATATTGACATTATTTTTGAAGATGAACATATGATAATTTTGAATAAACAACCCGGTATAGTAGTACACCCTACGGTAAGCCATCCTTCAGGTACTATCGCTAATGCAGTAATGTATCATCTTTCAGAAATGGGTAAAAATTTGAAAGTCAGACCTGTAAGCAGGCTTGACAGAGATACGTCGGGAGTTATTATATTTGCAAAAAATCCCTATGTACAGACTTCTCTTGTTCGTCAAATGGCGAGCAACACATTTATCAAAGAATATTTGGGAATTGTTTGGGGAGTTCCAGATAAGATGGAAGGCACAATAGATATGCCCATAGAGCGCAAACCTGATACTATTATGTTAAGGCATGTTTCAGAGACTGGCAAACCATCAGTAACTCATTACGAAGTCTTAAAAACTTTTGATAATGCAGCTTTACTTAAATTTGTTCTTGAAACGGGAAGAACCCACCAAATCAGAGTTCACTGTCAAGCCACAGGCCACCCTATTATAGGTGATACACTCTATTTTCAGGAGCATATATCAGAAATTATTGCAAGACAAGCTCTTCATTCATATAAGGTTTCCTTCATTCATCCAGTCACCGCAAAACCTATGGAAGTTTTTGCATCTTTACCTGATGATATGAGAAGAGCTCTGGAAATACTGGAAAATAAACATGTTTAGTTTACATATAACCCCAACTATGTTATTATACAGATAAATCCAATACTAATAATTGTAGATACACATTGGATATACATTGAATATATCTTGGTCATACATTAATACATAGTGTTTAAATGGGAGGTAATCACATGTCTATTACAAAAGATAATTTGGCTAATTCAAAGAAAACTGTGGACCCAAATTTGGAAAACCTTGCTAAAGAGAGTTTTACAATCACTGAACTAAGTGCTCTTCTAAATGTAACAGATCACACACTCAGATACTATGAGAAAGAATTCAACCTTAGAATTCCAAGAGACTCAAGAGGGAGAAGGTATTATACTCCTGAATTATCTGATATCTTTTTGGAAATAAGAAAAATGAAATTAAAGTAATTAAAGAGTTAATGACCAATAACTATTGTTTGCAGCCAGTGGAAGCTAATCCTTCCGATAGCATGCAAAGCAATCTTGATCTTGATAATATAAAAAAGTTATTGTCAGATTTGGAGAAACAGCTTCATATGAATATTTTGTCTGGAATAAATTCATCAATTGATTCATCTTCTATACATATTATTAATGAAATTAGTAAAAGCAATGAACATTTATCTAAATTCATAGAAACAAATAATACAATACTTGATGCAAAACTCGAAAGACATTTTCAGTCTATAGATAATTCTTTATCAGAATGGAGAAATAAAAATAAATGCGGAGCCATCAAGCAACTGTTTCAAAGAATTGGTATCTTACCATATTAATCTAAGTAATAGAATTTGCAAAATAAATGATGTGAATATATAGCTGAAAGTATGTGGTTAAGGGTGAAAGTATTTAGATGAGGGTGATAATGCATAAAGTGAACTATTAGAAGTGGGAGATGAGATTCTAAATTCCCGTCTCCACTCTCTGCTTTTCACTTCGTATTTATTACTTTTAATATCTTGTACGATATGTATCATCCAGCTTTCATTTGAAGTCTTAGTTTATCTGCTACCATTGCAATAAACTCGGAATTTGTAGGTTTTCCTTTGCCTACACTGATTGTATAACCAAAAATGGAATTAATTGAATCTATTCTCCCTCTTCCCCATGCAACTTCAATTGCATGTCGGATTGCTCTTTCAACCCTGCTTGGAGTTGTCTCGTATTCCTTTGCAATTGCCGGATAAAGCTGTTTGGTGATTGAATTAATAATATCCATGTCTTCTACTACCATTATGATTGCATCTCTTAAGTATTGATATCCTTTAATATGTGCAGGAACTCCAATATCATGCATAATATTTGTTACTTCTACTTCTATATCTTTTTTTTCCGACACAATATTAAAATTGTTAACATTTGCTTTATATCCTTCTTTTTGCGGTATTAAAGATGCTGTTCCGTTTAACTGCTTTATTCTGGAAACAAGAACATTCATATCAAAAGGTTTAACAACATAGTATTCTGCCCCGAGAGAAATAGCTTTTTGAGTTATCCGGTCCTGTCCAACTGCAGAAAGAATTATGAAAGTAGGTCTGTTTCGGGCTAACGATGCATTTACTTTTTCGAGAACACCAAGTCCATCGAGATGAGGCATAATAATATCAAGAACAACTACATCAGGTTTTTTCTCAATGATTTGTTCATACCCTTCCATACCATCAAGGGCTATCCCTACTACTTCAATATCTTCCTGAGAATCCAAATACTCACTTAAAATATCGCAGAATTCTCTGTTATCATCTACTATCAATACTCTAATTTTTTTCTCTAACAACCCAATTCCCCCTTAAAAATGGTACTCTTTTGTAATTATTATATTTATGTTTCGACAAAAATACAATACTCATTTAATAATTCTATATTATATTATATAAAATCACATAAATTAAATCTACTGTAAAATATGATGGAATAATGTATTTCAGTGGTTTGTACTATATAATAGATACTTGCAATTATATATAATAATTTACAATAAAAAACAGGAATTATAATGGGAAATACAATTTCCCATTATAATTCCTGTTCCGTAAATGTTTGAATAAAATTGTTTCTCGATTTTTTTTAGACAATTATATGAGTTCGATTTTGTCTGGAGCTGAATTTATAGGCTCTAAGCAGTATAAAGTCAGTTCCAGATAAATATTTCCTCAGTTTTTAAAAAATGCTGCCCACTTATGAAGCATTAGCTTTTATATTCTGAACAATGCTATTCTCATACATTTCTTTAATCATGCTTTCTATAAAAATTCCATATCCTCTTGATGGATCATTTACTAAAACGTGGGTTACAGCTCCTACTATTCGTCCATCCTGAACAATAGGACTTCCTGACATACCCTGGACAATACCTCCGGTTGCTTCTAAAAGCCTTTCATCGGTAATTTTAATAACCATACCCTTTGATCCCTTAACACTTTTCATAGACACCTTCTGTATTTCGATAGAATACTCCTCTACCTCCCTGCCCATGATGTTAGCTATTATAGTTGCAGGTCCTTCCCTTATTTGTGATCTTACTGCAATAGGATAAGTCTTTCCTGGTACTTCACTTATGGCACTGCCATACAGTTGTCCATATATTCCATAACTACTGTTTACAGTCACTGAACCCAGCTTATCCCCATCTTCTGCAAAAATCCCTTTAAGTTCTCCAGGAACCCCATTTTCCCCTTTTTTTATAGCTAATATATTGGATTCAATTATCTCTCCCCACTTTACAGGTATTAATATCCCAGTATCCATATCAGTAATACCGTGACCCAACGCACCAAAATATGTTGTTTCAGGGTCATAAAATGTAAGTGTTCCTATACCTGCCGTATTATCTCTGACCCATAATCCTATATGATAATTGTTATCATCAATGGATTTGACAGGGTTAATCTGTACATCATGAAAACTATCACCGCTTCTATACCGCAGATGCATTTCCTTTCCTTCACTTGCATTAATTTCTTCTATCAGGCTGCTAATATCATTTACAATTTTTCTATTAACTTGCAAAATAAAATCACCCGGTTTTATACCTGTGTCTTTTATAGGAGAAACTCTATATCCACCTGCAGCTTCAACCTCTCCCATCCCAATTACAAGAATCCCATCAAGCTTAAGCTTAACCCCTACTGTATTGCCACATGCCACAACTTTATTATTTGGTACTACATTAACTTTTACCAATTTTAAAGGAATTACCCCAAATAATTTTATCTCAAGGTTGGCACTTCCTTTATTTAATGTTTTAAGCAATACAGAATTGGAAAATTGTAATTTTCTTTTTGGTTTTACTTGGTTCCTTCCCAGCTGCACTGTTTCTTCTTTATCGAAGTTCAGCTTAACAGGGAAAACACTTTGAACATTATATATATATTCCTCACCTTCAACGAGAACTAAATCGCGTGGCAAAGACCAGGCAGTATAAATACAAGTCAGGAAAAGGATAATAGCACTTATTATAAAATATAGTCCGATTTTTGCAAGTAATTTTTTATATAGCCTCATTCTGTTCCTCCATTGTATTTTGAAAACAAATGTTATACCTGTATCTGAATTATAGCATTGCAGGCAAAACACTATTCATAAATTAACCTTCTGAGAAATTAATTATTCAAGTAAAAAAATGCATATGTTGAGTATTTTGAGATGTGAATGCTAATTTTTCTTAATTTTCCTTAATTTTTTTGCGTTTTCAAGCATTTCTATTGCGAGGTTTTTAGTCATGACAGTTATAGAATCTCCGCCAAGAATTCTTGCTACTTCGTCTACAGTTTTTTTATCGGTAAGTTTTTCAACTTTAGTTCTTGTACTGCCTTTTTCAGTTATTTTTTCAATTAAGTAATGATTATCAGCCATACAGGCTATCTGTGCTTGATGAGTGACACATATGACCTGGTGTAATTTTGATATATAGGAAAGTTTTTCTCCTACCCTCTGGGAAGCCTTACCGCTTATGCCTATATCTATTTCATCAAAAATCAAAGTAGGTATTCGGTCTACATCAGCAAGAATGGCTTTAATTGCCAGCATAATTCTTGCCATTTCTCCTCCTGATGCAATTTTGGAGAGAGGTTTGAGAGGCTCTCCGGCATTTGTAGAAATAAGGAATTCAACCTTATCCAGACCATTATCCAAAAATTTAATCCCGGTACCTTCTCCTTGTTTTTCCGGCATTTCTATATTTACCTTGAAACGGACATTTTTCATTTCAAGATCCTCAAGTTCACCACAAATTTTATTTTCCAGAATAGCTGCAGCCTTTACTCTTCCCTGATTAATTATAACTGCAACACCATAGAGGGCATCTTCAGTTCCTGTTAGCTGTTTTTTGAGTTTATTTATATTTTCCTCACTTTTAATAATTGTATCCAATTCTCTCTCGCTTTTTTTACAGTACTGCAAAATCTCAGATATATTATTTCCATATTTCTTCTTCAACCTATAAATTAAATCAAGCCTTTCCTCTATTTGTTCCAATTGTAAAGGATTGAATTCAATATTATTTTTTGCATTTCTAATCTCATCCTGTATATCTTCCATTTGAAAAGCTATTTCCTCAATCTTGCTGCGGATACTACTATACACTTCATCATATTCCGAAATAGACTCGAGTTTTGAAACGGATTCTACAATCTCATCATATACAGCATTGTCTGCCCGGCTTCCTGAAAAAAGCATATTATATAACCATTCCATTGTCTCTGCTATTTTACCTGCATTTGATAATATTGTCTTTTGCTTTATTAACTCTTCATCTTCACCAATTTTTAGTTTTGAATTTTTTATTTCATCGATTTGGTATTTTAGTAAATCTATTTTTCTTTCCCTATCTTTTTCATCGCCAGAAAGTTTCTGCAGGTTGTTTTTTATTTCTTTTCTCCTATTATACAATTGGGAATACTCATTTTTAGCCTCTTCAATTTCTTCCCCTGCAAATGCATCTAAAAGGTCAATATGATTTTCATTTCTTAAGAGTGATTGATTATCATATTGCCCGTGTACATCAATTAATCTGCTGCCAATCTCTTTAAGCATGGATACTGTTACTATACGTCCGTTAACCCTGCAGGTACTTCTCCCCCCGGTAGTATACTCTCTGGATATAATGAGAGTACCATCACTTTCAGGTTCAATTCCAAATTTTTCGTATATATCTGCTAATCTTTGATTATCAACGCTAAAAGCGGCTTCAAGGGTTGCCTTGTCCTGTCCGGTTCTTATAAGGTCTCTTGAAAATCGTTCTCCTAAGAGCATATTGATAGAATCAATAATAATTGATTTGCCAGCACCTGTTTCCCCTGTTAATATATTCAAACCATCACCCAGTTCTATTCCAACTTCATCTACCAGGGCAATATTCCGTATTTCAAGGCGTAATAGCATTTTTTCGACCTCGCTTAAAATTCTAGATAAATTTTACATTAATTAATTCTATTTACTGCCATTATTACCATTATAATTCATTAATCGGCAGTTATGCAATAGTTCTATACTATTATCCTCAATATAATTTATTTAACCATCTTAATAAATTTTTCAACTAATTTCTCTGCTATTTTTTCTGCTCTGCAAATAATCATTATAGTATCATCACCTGCGATAGTCCCTATAATATCGGGCCATCTAAGGGAATCTATAACCGATGCTGCAGCCTGTGCCATACCGGGAAGTGTTCTGACAGCAACAATATTATTTGCATAATCACTTGATACATATGCTTCATTAAATACCCTTAAAAGTTTATTTGAGATTACGCTTTCGCTCTGTGTAACTGATGCATATCTGGATTTACCATCGTCTGACATAACTTTTGCCAATCTTAGTTCTTTAATATCTCTCGAAATAGTAGCCTGGGTAACATCCATTCCCTCTTGTTTCAATTTGTTTACAAGGTCTTCCTGAGTTTCTATGGCATTTTGCTCAATAATTTCTAGAATTTTCGCGTGTCTATTATACTTCATTTTTCTTTAATCTCTCTCCCCTGAAATATATTTTACTTCTAAGTATATTGTAAAAATTTTTTGGGTTAATCCTTATTAGTTTTATTGTATAAGTGGATTTTTGTACATCTATGATATCTCCGCCTCTAACTTCGTAACCTTTCTGACCATCAACCGTCACCATTGCTTTATGATGGTAATCTTCATCAATTAACGCCCTTACTTTCCTGTCGCCTGCTGTGATAATTGATCTTGAATACAGAATATGTGGACATATTGGGCTTACTATAACCAAGTCAATATCCGGTTCTACAATTGGTCCTCCAGCTGACAGTGAGTATGCTGTTGAACCTGTAGGGCTGGACACTATGAGTCCATCGCCGGGAAACATGTCCACGAAAACATCATTGATGTATGTCTTAACATGAAGTATCCTTGACAGCGCACCCCTTGAAATAACTATATCATTTAATGCAGTATCTTTAGCTATAACTTTGTCATTTCTTATTATTGAGGCCTCAAGCATCATTCTTTCTTCTATAGTATATTTTCCGGATGTCAGACAGTCAACTGCATCTTTTATTTCATTTCTTTCTACCTCTGTAAGAAAGCCTAAATTCCCAAGATTTATTCCGAGGATAGGTAAACTTTTCCTATATACTTTTCTTGCAGCTTTAAGGAAAGTACCATCCCCTCCTAGGGATACAACCATTTCAGCCTCTTTTAATATTTCCTTTTCATTGTCTTTCTTTATTATATATTTGTTTTCCAATCCCATCATATCTACAACTTCGGATAGGAATAGGGCATATATGCCCGCATTACACAAGTTTTCCGCAAGAATTCTGGTATATATAAGTTCTACATCCCTGTCCCTGTTAACTATTACTCCAATATTTTTCATTGCCTGCCTCTTTCATATGAACCTTTTCAGTGCTTATATATATTATACATAATTATTGGTAAAATACAAACAATGTTTAGGCTTAGGCTTAAAGCCTTTTATGTGACTCATCTACAACCTTAGCTATCAGATCCTTTATATCTGTTATGTCATCTTCAAAACCCGGTTGAACCTTTTTAGAAACGTGTAAAAGATATTCAATATTCCCTTCAGGACCTTTAATGGGAGAATAAGTTAGTCCTTTAATACAAAGGCCGGTTTTTAAAACAAATTCTGTAATGTTTTCAAGTACTTCAATATGTGTATCCTTTTCCCGCACTACACCGCCTTTGCCAACCTTTTCCCTTCCTGCTTCGAATTGGGGCTTAATAAGGCATACCAGTTCTCCTTCAGACCTTATTAAATTAATAACAGGCGGTATTACTTTTGTTAAAGATATGAATGATACATCGATAGATGCAAAGTCCGCCATTACCCCCACATCTTCAGGTTTCACATACCTAATATTGGTCCTTTCCATGCATATAACCCGTTCATCCTTTCGTAACTCCCAGGCAAGCTGACCATATCCAACATCAATAGCAACAACCTTTATTGCACCTCTTTTAAGCATACAGTGGGTGAATCCTCCGGTAGATGCACCTACATCAATTGCTGTCCTTCCCTGCAAATCTATTCCAAAACAATCCAAAGCCTTCTCAAGTTTTAACCCTCCTCTGCTTACATAAGGGTTCAGGTTCTCTTTTACCAGAATTTCCACATCAGCATCGAACTTTGATCCTGGCTTATCTTCTCTAATACCGTTGACAAAGATGACCCCTGCCATTATAGAATTTCTCGCCTTTTCCCTGGTTTGAAAAAAACCCTTTTCAACCAATAGTACATCCAGCCTTTCTTTTGCCAATTATAATTCAATCCTCCAACTTTTTATTTTCTACTTTTTGCGTCTATACAATAAAAGCTTCTATCTGCTCAACAAGCGATTCCTGATCCAGCCCGTACTTTTTATACAAACTGTTTCTTGAACCCTGTGGGATGGGTTCATCTGGAAAACCAACTGCTTTTACTTTAATCAATGGTCTACCTGATATTTTATCGTTACTATACTCAACAGCTGCCCTATCTATAAGTTCCATAATACTGCTTCCAAATCCTCCCGCAATAGCCCCGTCCTCTATAGTTACTATTTTCCGGGTTTTTATAGCTGAATTTAATATAAGGTTCTCATCAAGAGGTTTTATAAATCTGGGATTGATTAATTCAACTGAGAACCCTTTCTTCTCAAGTATATCAGCAGCCTTAACAGAACTATCAAACATATTTCCAACAGCAATTATAGTTATGTCTTTACCTTCCTTTACAAGTACACCTTTACCTGTCTCAATTGAACCAAATCCAGATAATTGGTACTTATCATTCTTCAAAGGTTTCCAGCTGTCAGGAACAACATCCCATATGTTTTTAATTCCTGTTCCGCGGGGGTACCTTATAGCAATAGGTCCATTATGCTCAAGAACTGCATATTTTAGCATAGCCGCCAGCTCAGAATAATCAGCAGGTGCAAGTATGGTAATATCAGGGATATGTCTTAAGTAGCAAATATCATATAAACCCTGATGTGTCTCACCATCTTCTCCTGTAATACCTGCCCTGTCAATAGCCAGAACCACGTGAAGTTTTTGCAAGGCTACATCATGAAGTATCTGATCATATGCTCTCTGAAGAAACGATGAATACACAGCAACCACCGGTCTCAACCCATTGGAGGCCATACCTGCTGCAAAGGTAACTGCATGTTGTTCAGCAATCCCTACATCAAAAAAACGTCGTGGAAATTTTTCACAAAATGTATTTAAACCCGTACCGTGAGGCATAGCCGCTGTAATTGCAACAATACTACTGTTATCTTCAGCTAATTTGACAAGTTCCTGTCCAAAAATTTCTGAGTAATTAGGGCCATTATGTACTTTTACCTCACCGGTTTCAATTTCAAAAGGTGATATTCCATGATACTCATCAGGATTTTTTTCAGCAAAAGAATACCCCCTGCCTTTTTGAGTACATACATGAATAAGTACAGGTCCCTTCAGCATTTTAGCCCTGTTTAGAACATCTACAAGTTTTGGTATACTATGTCCATCAATGGGGCCAAGATATTTGAAGCCTAATTCCTCGAAAATAATTCCCGGTGTTATCATATATTTTATTGAGTCCTTTGCTTTGTGCAACACTTTGGCTGCACTTTTACCAATAGCAGTTTTGTTAAGCATAATATCCAAGTCTTCTTTTGCTTTAAAATATACAGGTTCAGTTCTTATCTTGCTCAAATAGCTGGAAAGCCCTCCCACATTTCTGGCAATAGACATCTCATTATCGTTTAAAACAACTATCAGGTTTGTTGTAGATCTGCCTGCATCATTGAGTGCTTCAAAAGCAATACCACCTGTTAAAGCACCATCTCCTATAACCGAAATAACAAAGTAATTTTCTTTTTTTATATCCCTTGCCTCTGCAATGCCGAGGGCTGCTGAAATTGATGTACTGCTGTGACCTGTATTAAAACAATCATGCACACTCTCAGATGTTTTTGGGAATCCTGCTAAGCCGTCAAGCTTCCTCAAACTCTCAAATTTATCTTTTCTGCCTGTAATTATCTTATGTACATATGATTGGTGGCCTACATCCCATATTATCTTATCTATTGGTGTTTTAAATACCTTGTGTAAAGCAAGTGTTAATTCCACTATACCAAGATTGGAAGCAATATGTCCTCCTGTCTGCGATATGTGCTCAATCAGGAACTCCCTCAATTCAACTGCCAATTGTTCAAGTTCGTTGTAATTAAGACCTTTTACATCATCAGGAGAATTTATTCTGTCTAACAATAAAGCCAGTTTAATTACCCCTCTTCCTCTTATTCTCTTTATTCTCTTTATTCACTTTATTAGCTTTATTAACTTTATTATCTTTATTATCTTTATTATCTTTTGAAAAATTAGTTTTGCTATTTATATTACCACATATAAACTGTAATATTACGCCTACTTTATATACTATATAATTACTATTAGAAATTGCAATAGTTTTTCCTGCTGCTTTTCCTCCAACAGTAAAAGCAGCTACTATTCCACTCACAAGAAGCCCATAAATGAATTTTTCAGCAGGGCTCTTTCCTGCAGTTATACTTACAACAATCAAAGCACTTGCAGTACCACTTATAATACCGCATATATCCCCTATTACATCGTTGCAAAAACTTGATACTTTATTTGCATTTCTGATTAATTTAATTGAACGTTTTGCGCCATAATATTTTCTTGAAGCCATAGCATGAAAAGGTGCTTCATCTGCTGCTGTAACTGCAACACCGATAATATCAAAAATTATTCCAGTAAGTATGATGGAAAGAACAAGAATAAAGGCAATTGTATTGCTTACATCCTGGAGTATAAGATTTGAAATAGAAAGAAATAATACTGACAATATGAACGATGAAACTGTTATTAAAATTACCCAACGCTTATTTCCTTTTTTTGTACTTAAAAGATTTTTCCTAAACTTTGCCTTTTTATCACCTGGCAATCGTTTATAACTATCATCCACTAAAGCCTTTCCTCCATTTTAAGCTGCATTCCTGCGGTGTGTGAAATGAATTCACCCAAAATATGCACAAGCGCAGTAGTTTTCTAGAAATTTACCAATTTCTTTCAAACAAATTCACAGGTGGTAGTGTATTGAGTTAATTTTGCGGCTTAGGTCAGGCAGGATTTCCCCCAGATACACTGAAATGTCGCCATTTCAGCGGTTTCCCATTATATATCCGGTCGCTTCGTTACCGGAAGCAAGGCCTGATTACCACTTAGTCCACACTGCAATCCTCAATACACCTCATATGGAACAGTCTAGGAGTTTTCCTCTACAGAGTCCTCCACTTTCTAGCCTCTTTTGCAAATTAGGTTTCAAACAGCAATAATTCAAACACATCGGCCAATATGTTTGTATCTGATCCGTTATCCACCAAACCCACTCAAGGCAGGCTACGCTGTACACAGCACCTTGCGGTACCGCATAACAGGTTTAATCCCAGCTCGTAGTTATGGTTGCCGCATAAAACAAAGGCAGCTTTATTCCCACAAGTATGGGTCTCCACGGTAGAGGGGTCAACGCCCGCATGCCATTGCAGATCGCCCCTGAACCTTAACTCCCAGCATCAGCCCACCACTGGGCGTAGCAAGCCGACACAAGGAACTTCATCGATATGCCCTTAAACGGATTTTTAGGCCCGTCTTCAAAAACAGCAACTCTGACTAGAATACTGCACCACCTATAGCAAATTCCTACTGTTATAGGTAATCGGACATGAAGGTAAAACCACCAGGTTTTATTACCTTTATGGCATTTATTATAACATATAGCAAGCATCCACAAAAGGATGTTTAATATTCAAAATAGTTTGTAATAACCTGCTTTTTAGTTTTATGCTAATTTATCGTGCTGATACTTATTAATTCTCTCTTTCTATAATATAATATGCTAAACTTTTTAAAAAATCAGCCTTAGGTCCAAATCTTTTCAGAGCCTCCTCAGCATCAGAAATTAAATCATGCATTATTGCTTTGGAATTATCGAGCCCATACAAAGTGACAAAAGTTGATTTTCCTATGCCTGAATCTTTACCTGTCTTCTTTCCCATTGATTCAAAACTGCCTTCACGGTCAAGTATATCATCCTTAATCTGGAAAGCAAGGCCGATCTTTTCAGAGTATTTTTCCAAATCTCCTTTGCCTTCATCATCCAGCTCCACTAAAATTGCAGGTACCATAACAGCAGCCCGGATCAAAGCTCCTGTTTTACATTTATGCATATATTCCAGGAGTTCGGAAGAAACCTCAATCCCTTCAGATTCAATATCAATAACCTGGCCTCCAATCATTCCGGAAACTCCTGCCGCTTCGGCTATATAACTCATAGCCATAACTACGGCTTCTAATCTATAACAACTACTCGTTTTACAACACAATGTACTGTTTTTATCTAAGTTACTTTTCGATGCATTAGTCAGCATATTTTCGAATGCATAGTTTAGAAGAGCATCACCTGCCAGAATAGCCCTGGCTTCACCAAAAACCTTATGATTTGTCAAACGTCCCCTTCTGTAATCATCATTGTCCATTGCAGGCAAATCGTCATGAATTAAAGAATATGTATGTATCATTTCTATAGCACATGCATACGGCATAACCTCATTTAAATTCCCTCCCAGCATTTCGCACACTGCCAGAGATAAAACCGGTCTCAACCTTTTCCCTCCTGCCATAAGGCTGTAATTCATGGCCTTATAAATACTCTTTTCCGGCGTTTCCTTTTTAACTATAATTTCTGACAAGCTGCTATTTATCTGATCTAAAAGAGAATTATACTTTATCGTAAACTGCGTTTTGTTAAAAGACATCAGCATCCTCCGGGTCTTTAGAAAGTTGTACCCCACCGTCAATATTAAAATTTTCCTCTCTTACATCCCCATTTTCATTATCTATAAGTATGGTTATCCTTTTCTCAATTTCATCAAGTTTTTTACTGCAATATCTTGAAAGCTCAATACCTTTCTGGAAATATTCGATAGAGTCGTCAAGAGGCAATTCACCTTTTTCCAGTTTCTGCACTATTTCTTCCAACTCATTCATAGATTCTTCAAAGGTTTTATTCTCTTCTTTAGTTTTATTCTCTTCTTTCATTGTTTCCTCCTTTATTGTCCCCTCTTGATATATTATCTACAATTGCCTCAACTCTGCCATCACTTACACTTATCTCAAGTCTGTCTCCACTATCAACATCTTTCACTGATTTTAACAGCACATTATTATTCTTAATCTTAACCATACTATAACCTCTAGCTAAAACGTTCAATGGGCTTAATGAATTAAGTTTGTCAATTAAAAACAACATCCGCATCTTGGATTTATCTTTTTGGTTTAATACGGTACTTACTAATTTTCTTTCCAGATTGTCAAGTCTGATTTTCTCCTGGTTCAGTCTATTATACGGCTGTTTAAATACCATGCTTCCTGTAATTCTTAACAAATGAACCTTGTTAAAATTAATGTTTTTTAGAAGGGCATTTTGCATTCGCATTCTTAAATCAGCAATTTTCTGTTTTAAAAGCCTTTTTTCCGGAACAATTATTTCTGCAGCAGCTGAAGGTGTTGGTGCTCGTAAATCTGAAACAAAATCAGATATGGTAAAATCAGTTTCATGACCTACCGCAGATACTACAGGTATCCTGGAATTAAAAATGCTTCTTGCCACAATTTCCTCATTAAAAGGCCATATTTCTTCAAGGGATCCTCCCCCTCTTGCAACAATTATAACATCAACACAATTAAGTTCGTTTAGCCGTCTTATTGCCCTTGAAATTGCAGAAGCAGCCTGGATACCCTGTACAGCCACAGGATATAGTTTAATATTAACATTTGGAAATCTTCTGCTGGCAACATTTATAATATCTTTTATGACCGAACCTGTTGAAGATGTTACTACGCCGATTGACTGGGGCAGGTAAGGAAGTTCCTTCTTAAACCTGTTATCAAACAATCCTTCAAACTCCAGTTTTTTCTTGAGCTGTTCAAAGGCAAGATAAAGATTACCTATGCCATCAGGCTGCATTTCCTCAACATATAGTTGATATTGCCCATCCCGTTCAAATACTGAGATATAGCCTCTTGCTATTACTTTCATTCCGTTATCTGGATTAAACTTCAAACCATAAGTCTGGCCCTTAAACATTACGCATTTTATTAAACTTTTCTCATCCTTAAGGGTAAAATACATGTGACCGGAATAATGATTCTTGTAATTTGATATCTCCCCTTTAATCCATATATTGGACAAAATCATATCTCCGGCTATAACCTCTTTTATATATCTATTCACTTCCGTTACAGACAAAATATACTGCATAGTTCTCCATCTTTCTTGATACCATTTATTTCTGAATTTCTATATTTCATTTCTATATTTCATTTCTATATTTCATTTCTATATTTCATTTCTATGTTTCATTTCTATGTTTCATTTCTATGTTTCAGGTGTAGAAATGATTTCCGTTTTCGGTATTTTGCTCAATATCCCATTAATAAATGCTCCTGCCTCACTGGTACTATACTTCTTTGCCATTTCTACAGCTTCATTTATTGTTACATTATATGGAATATCCTCTCTAAAAAGTATTTCATATATACTTACTCTTAATATTGAAAGGTCTACCTTTGAAATCCTGTTTATTTTCCAACCTATAGCATATTTTTCAATAAGCTCATCAATCTTTTCAGTATTATCAAGCACACCTTTAACAACATCTTCAATATAAATTTTATCCTTCTTAGTGAATGAAGGTTGCTCCAATGATAATCTTATCTGTTCTTCTCTGTCATCCTTCTGTATTTCAACCTGATATACCAGCTTCATAGCAGCTTCTCTGGATAATTTACGTCCCATATTTTACAGTATATACCTCCTGCTTTAGTTTATTAAAATTTATTTGTACATTCCTGGAGGGAATATCTTATCTTTTAAGTTCTTTAAAAAATGTCTGTCGTCACTTATGCTCTTCCCTATATAATAACCTATGCCAACACATAAGGCAATAAAAAACACTTTTATAAAACCAAAAATAAGGATAGTTATAGCTGCTACAAGTCCTATAGCTGCACCGTTAATTGCTCCCTGGTGGGCATAATAGTATTCTATCAAACTTCTCCAATCCATGCCAATTCCTCCAATCAGATTTTTTAAGTATTATGACCCCTTTTATCAGTAGAACGAATTGCTCTCTCTCCTACGCAAATAAATATTATTACGATTTATTCGATTTTTCATCCCTAACCTCTGGCTTCTCACCACTTACCCCTGGTTTCCCACCTCTAGCCTCTAATTTTACACCTGCCGCAGCCGGTAGATGTCCTGAATATATGTTCTGCACGAACATCCTTACATCTTCTACCAATATTCCTGTACTTTCTTCAACTGCAAATTTTACTTCTTCCTGGATTTTCCCGGAAAGAGCAGGTATGCAAACATCAGGTAATACCGACGCCCTAACAGTTATGGAAACATTATCAGCTACCTTTCGTATTAAGGTGCTGATATCCCTTATTTCTCCAAATTTACCCGCTGTATTCAGTACTATATCATCTATTGTAGCAAGGGATATTTTTACTTCACCCATGTTAGTATATTTGCTTACTGATTTTTTATCCCTGTTTAATTTTACACCCGATATTAAAGTAACTATACCTATAAATAAAAAAGCAAGAGAAAACAGAATAATAACCAGTGTTGAGTAGCTGTTTGTTTCAATAAGCGTACTTAAATAACGGTATACATCAAAAAGAACATCATGTCTTAGCGCAATTATCATTGAAAGTGATGATACAAAAATAAAAATAACAGCACACAGGACTAGTAAAATTCTTGTAAATATATTCATATGTATACATGCCTCCTTTTGGGTTTTGTATTTTGGTTTTGTATTTTGGTTTTGTATTAAATTCTCTTTTACTTAAATTATAGTTTATTCACTCAAAAAAATAAACCCCAAAGGGGGTTATTTTAATTTTTTTAGTCAGGGTAGCAGGATACACCTGTAGTATTTATTTTGCCTGGCTTTCTGCAATATTACAAATCGTCTTGCTCAATCTGTTCTCCATCAGGTTTAATACTCATTTCTTTTTTATTTTCTTTTATTATATTAATGCCCTGTACATGAATGTTCACTTCGGTAACGACAAGGCCTGTCATAGATTCTACAGTTTTCTTCACGTTTTCTTGGATATTCCAGGCTACCTCCGGAATTCTTGCTCCATACTCAACAATAATAAAAAGATTAATAATCGCTTCTTTTTCAGTTACTTCAACTTTAACGCCCTTGGACAAGTTTTTCATACCAAGAGCCTCAGCAATGCCTCCGGCAAAACCTCCGCTCATACTGGCAACACCCTGAACTTCAATTGCAGCAAGTCCTGCAATAACGGAAACAACCTCATCGGTAATTTTTACCGAACCTATTTCACCCTGTATATTGGTATTTATCTCCTCCATAACAGTACCCCCTTTTCTGTATTATGTATAACATAAAAATTATCCAACTTGTTACCACCAATTATAGTACTTATGTTTACACAAATCAATCTGAAATTGCTTATTGGGTGCATTTAGTTTAAGTGAAGAAAGTATTTGGTAACGACAGCTCCTGGTAAATATTTCTTCACTTTTAGTAAATGCACCCTTGCTTTTTTATTCTAATATTTGCTTTTTACGCTTATCATATCTATTTCAATGTTTGCATGTCTGGTAACAATATCTGCAATCTGGACCACCTGGGTTGAGGAAAGATTTGGAGCTTTAACAATAATATCAACACTTCCGTCATCGGCAAAAAAAGCAATAACATCACTAAACCCCTGCTTTTTAATAAGAGCCTCGATCCTCATTTCTTTATCTGAGTTATCAATTATAGCCATCATCTTTGTAAAGGCTTGATCTTTAATTTCCTGACTTATACCCTCATCAGCAGCTATACTTCCCAGTTTATCCGTTTCCTTGCTTCTGCTTATTTCCTTATCAAGTTTTGTTTGAGCAAAGTAATTTTCGGCTTCTTTTGAAGCAGCAACCGTATTTTCGGTTTTTTCTACAATATGTTTTTCTGATGTTTCCTTTTGTGCTAATTCATCTTCATTTCCAACTTTTGTACTAGCTGCCTTATCCCCTGTATCTTGAAGCAAATCCGGGTTATCAACATAAACTGCTTCTCCTAATTTTCCGGTATCATCATCTGCTTTTGAAAACCCGCTTTTCTTATAACTATACTGTACATAACCCGCTACGACTATCATAAGAACAAGCGATAAAGCTACAATTTGCCTCTTTTTTAAAATTGTCACCATAAATACCTCCCCTTTGCACCTGTCACCACTTGATTTTCAACTTATACTTTTCTTTATTCTTATGTATATTCAAATAAAACAAATTTATATCTATTCTAAAAAAATTTTGTCCAACTTATTACCAGTACTAATTATTTTTAGCACTCTTGGCTCTGGCAAAAACCTGAACTTTATGGGGGGCTATATCCACCAGCGTTTGTACAGCTCTTACCAGGTTTTCCTTGACTACAGGCTCCCCTGCGCCATCGGCAACAACCACCACACCCCTCACTTTTGGTTCCATCTCTTTTAAAATTATAGGTCGTTTAACTCCTCCAGGCTGTTCCTCATATGCAACCCTGCTATCCGATTCATTTTGTGATATATTTCTTTTCCCACCTCTGTCATCTTCTTCCTGAGTACTATTATGACTCTCCCGTTTATCATATGCCGGCACCTTTTCGCTGCCTGATTCATATGTAATTGCAACACTTACTTTGCCAGCACCTTCAATTTGTGAGAGAATTTCTTCTACCTCTTTTTCAATACTGTAGACTCCTCCTGATTTTGATGTCAGTATTCCTTCCTCAGAATTGTTCACACTTTCCATACTGGATTTCTGAAAATTCCCTTGTCCTGTATTTCCAATAATATTAGTATTCTTGCTTTTAAATAGAGTACTACCAGCGATTAGAAAAATAATTCCAATTATAATTATGATAATACTGTTCTCGATTATTTTTTTCTTATCCTGACCCGCTATAATATTCTTCACTCCATCACATATTTTTCTAACTAACTCCATACGCCTACCCCATTTCTTTTTTATTATGTATTTAAGTGTAATTTTAGTATCTTAATTCTATTATTGTACTGAAATGATAATGTTTTCTATATCTATACTAAATTCTCCGGCTATTTTTCCTTGAAGCTTTTTAACAAGCTCCACATTTAAATCATTAATGACACTCTTTTCATCCTCTATAACAGTTTCATCTCCTTCCCGGATTTTTATATCCCTGATTTTTTCAATGTTAACATCAGGAGCTATCCTGTTTTGAGGTTTATCTTTATTTTTTAGCTTTAAATAAACATAAACATAGATTTTTTTTATCTCTCCATAATATTGGGAATTGTAGTCTTCATTTACAATAACTTCTGATGCTGCTTCCTTTACTCCATCAATCTCTTCCGCCAATTCCACTATCCTTTCATTAACTCTTTGCATGTATATGCTCAGAATTTGCGCTGATTGTTTTTCTTTCAGCTTCTTACTGTCCTTATCTGCGGATACCTGTGCTATGGCAGAGATATAACTATTGTTGCGGTTGAACAGTTCATCCAAATCAATATTACTGAAAACCTTACTAAAAAAAGGCTGAACTATTGTTAATATCAGAATAAACCCTGATACAAGGTTTACAAATTTTTTTGTTTTACCCGAAGGAAGCAGTATCTCCACAAGTATTAAAAGAATGCTTACGACTGTTACACTTAAGACCCATTCTTTTAGAAATTCAATCATTTCAATTTACCCACTCCATTCAAGATCAAATTTAACTCTGCAAATCAGCTGCTAATTCTGCTAATTATTCAACTGTAGATAACGCACAAAAGAAAATGCATAACCAAAATTATTTTACCTGACCATGGCTGTCATATTTCCAGCTGCAATTATTACAGTTATGGAAATAACAAACATAAAAGCAACAACTGCTACTGCCCCAAGAATAAGTGTAATAGAATTTGCCACATCATTTATACAATTGGTAATACGTTTTTCAGATATTGGTTCAGTCAATGCACAGGTTATTTTATATAGTGATATTATTACGGACATTTTTAAAACCGGGATAAGACATATCGAAATTACTCCTAGCATTACCAAAACTCCAGCTGCATTTTTTATTAAAAGAGAACAGCCAATCACCATATCCGCTGCATCAGATAGATACCCACCTACAACTGGTATAAAAGTCCCTATGGCAAACTTTATAGTTTTATTAACAACACCATCTGCCACAGCGCTAACAGGTCCCTGAATGGTAACCACACCTATAAAAATCGTTAGGATAATTCCCAAAAAGGCCATCCCGATTTTTTTAATAAGACCGGCTAATCTTTCCAGATGAAGTTTTTCGGATACATTATTTATAATTGATAGTGCAGTCGAAAGAAATACAATAGGTATAAATACATTTTTTATAATAGTGGCTGCAGTCTCAACAGCCATTATAAGTATTGGCTGGAATACTCCTCCTGATGTTATGCTTCCACTGGATATAAGGAGAGTTACCATTACAGGAATGGTAGCATACATGAACCCTGCCATTTGTTCTATAACATTAATTCCAAAAGAGGCTGCTTCTTTAAAGCCTATAACAAGCATGGAAACTATAACTATATAGCATACAAAAAACGCCAGTTCTCCTACACCTTCTTTAATAAACGAATTCTGAAGGTTATTCAAAACTGCACATATAATTATAATAGTTATTAATTTCAGCAGTATATTAAGATTCAAGTATATTTCCTGTATAAAATAGGATAATATTTTTTTAGTCAATTTGCTTATATTAAGTTTCAAATCACCTTTAACGGCATCTTTAATTATTTCATCGGGGTTTAATTCGTCCAGCAGTTTACCCCCTGCACCTGTTGCATACTCACTTAAGTATTCTTTTAAAGCCTTTATTTCGGAAGACTGTAATTGATTCCGGATCAGCTCGTCCCGAGCTTTTTCAATTGCTTCCGTACTGTCATATTTACTTTCCTGTGCAAATGTTTTTTTTGAGCAAGAAATCTGGAATACCATTAAAATAGCAATTATGAGAAATGCTTTTTCTGTTATTTTAATTAATATTGATGTTTTGTTTCTTTTGTTTTTTATCTTCATTTTTTACCACCCAAGCATATTATTAAGGCATAATTCTTATTATTAACTCAAGTAAAGTTGTAACAATGGGTACTGCCAGCATGGCAATTATTATCTTGCCTGCCAGTTCAACTTTCGAAGCTATTCCATTTTCTCCTGCATCCCTGCACACTTCTGCGCCAAATTCGGTTATATAGGCAATACCTATAATCTTTATTAGCACAGGCAGGTATTGTATATTTAGATTAGCTTTGCCTGAATATATTCTTATAAAGTCAAATATAGGGGCAATTTTACTTACTATTAGAGCGAATATGATTATACCAGCCATTAAACTTGCCTGAACTGCTATTTCAGGTCTATGGGCCCTCAACAATACAATAATAATAGTAGAAAGCAAACTGAATATAACCACCTGTATTATTTCCATACTGCAATCATCCGCCTTAGCCTTAAAATTGAAACATGGTTTTTATAAGATTGAATAAATTTACAATTTCTTTGGCTACCATCAACAATACCAAAATCAACCCTGAAAGAGTGGTAAGCATGGCAAGCTCATCCCTGCCTGATTGTTTTAATACCGCATTTAAAATCGAAACTAAAATACCCACTGCTGCTATTTTAAAAATTACATCAATATCCATAATTCATATTACACCCTTTCCCTCAAGTATTTAAGTCAATGGTATTTACACTAAATCAACAGTATAACTGCTGTAGCACCACCTAATATTCCAAGAGTTCTATACATTGTTTCATTTCTTTTCTTCAATTCCTCTGCTTTTTGCTCCTGCAGACTTAACTGATATATAGTAAATCTTATATTTTTTATTTGTCCCTCAATGTCCGAATTCCCAAGCATTTTCCCAAAAGACACTAGTATTTCTTCGTCCTCTTTGTTTAGCGAAGTTTTGTATATATTATCTTTTATGGCTCTTTCCCAGGCCTGAGCCAGATTTAACTCTTCTCTGTTTTCAAGGTATTCAAGTGTTGACTTGAAAAACAGGTTTACCGGATTATCAATTGACTTGTAAATTTTCTCAAAAGCATCAGAAATTATACTGGATAGATATCTGATCTCGTTTTCTAGCATCTGCATTAAATTCTGTAAATTTTTCAGCTGACCAGGTCTTTTTGAGCAACAACTTGACATGGCAAATCCAATAAAACTTGACCCGCTCATTATCATTATGCTTCCAATTATTTTCAGCAGCATATACAGTCTCTCCTTTATTTCTTTTGTGCAGCGCCTTATCAATACCTGCATAATGACCGCATATTCAGACCCGGGTAATACCTGCATATTCACGTTTGTATAATACTTTCATATTCGAGCCGTCTATTACTTCTTCCATAGTCCCCGGTCCTTGTGTATTACTCAAAACGATATATCTTTCAAAGACTTTTTCATTAATCATGGACAAAACCTCCTGCCTGCTTTTAAGCTCTGATATATTATATCCATGAGCTGTTGCTATAAGCTTGATCCCTGCGTTTAATATTGCAATAATTGATTCCTTATCTCCCTTATTTCCTATCTCATCTGTAATAATTACCTGTGGGGACATTGAACGCACCATTAACAGCATACCTTCCGACTTTGGGCATGCGTCAAGTACATCTGTCCTTATGCCTAAATCAAATTGTGGTATCCCTTTGTAACAGGCTGCAATTTCTGAACGTTCATCTATTAACCCTACCTTCATACCCTTAATACCTTTATCTATTGCTCCATCACTTAAAACTCTGGACAGATCACGGAGTATAGTTGTTTTTCCACATTGAGGAGGTGAAACAATCAATGTATTTAAAACCTGTTTATTTTCATTAAATATGTATTTCAGTATTTTAAATGAGCACCCTCGTACTTCTTTTGATATCCTTATATTAAGACTTGAAAACTCCTTTATATTTACCACTTTGCCACTGTCAGTTATTACTTTGCCTGATATACCTACCCTATGCCCGCCTGACAAGCTAATAAAGCCATTTTTTATATCTTCCTGGAAGGCATATATAGAGTTTTTGCTCATTATTTCCAAGGTGCTTAGAATTTCTTCCCGTTTTACGATAAAAGCATCTCTAATATTTTTTGTAAGATTTCCTAAGCTATCAACAAACCATTCTTCAGAATAATTCTGTATAATTAAAGGCTTATTTGCTCTGAGCCTTATCTCTTCCAGATCAAACAACTTATCCGGTTTCACTTTTTCCAATATTTCTCTTACACCTCTGGAAAGGTATTGGATTATATTAATATTTTTATCTTTTGCAGACAACTCTTCTCCTCCTTGTCCTTTTATCCGTTTTTTGTTTTCTGTCTTCTACTCTCAGTTCTCTGTTTTTACTTTTTGTTTTCTGTTCCCTATATAGATATTTATCTTTGTCCAAATTTATGACATAAAAAAAACAGGTCGTCCAAAATATATGGATAACCCGTTTTTAATGAAGTGAGAGAACTCATTTCTCTCGAGCAAAAGTATTCCTTTTACGTTGAGCAATGTCCCTTATGTTAAATTTAATTACTTATCTTCATCATTTTCTTCATAATCGCTGCAATCTTCACATTCTTCTTCACAATCTTCACATTCACATACCCATTCAATATCTATTTTTTTATGACAGTTAGGGCATTCGATGGTCTTACCTTCATCATCGAACATTTCCTTTTTAAGTACAACTACATTATAGCAGTAAGGGCACTCTACCATACATAGGTCATGTTCATTGCCTTCATCAGATTCAAAAGAATGGTCTTGTTCGTGTTCATGATCGCAGCCACAACTGCAGGTATTATAATTATAATCATAGGACTCGTCATCGTCATCATTTTCATCGTCTTCATAATCAAAAATCATACTTTCAATTTCGGCCAGATCCTGATCAAGATCTTCTATCTGTTCGCCTTGCTGATCCTGAGTTTCCTCAATATCATCAACTGCCAGGGCAATGTCATCCAGAACATCAATTATTGCCCTTAAAAGCTTACCCTCATTTGAAGTTTCACTTATCTGCATACCTTCAGCAAGGCCTTTTACGTAGGCTACCCGTTCTCTCAAATAATTCATTACATACCTCCATACCAATATTACACTTTAGGTTCATATGTTTTCACTATATTTTGCCACTTTTTTCAAACTTTATACCCTTATTTCCTATGCTCTTTCCATATATTCCCCTGTTCTAGTATCTATTCTTATAACATCACCCTGGTTAACAAATAAAGGTACCTTAACGACAGCACCTGTTTCGACAGTAGCAGGTTTTGTAGCTCCTGTTACTGTATCTCCTCTAGCCCCGGGTTCTGTGTGAATAATTTCAAGCTCTACAAAAGTCGGAGGTTCTACTCCAAACACATTGCTATTATGAGACAGGAATTTTACAGTCATGCTTTCCTTAAGGAATTTGAGCGCATCTCCAAGAGCATCCTTTGTTAAAGGAACCTGTTCATAAGTTTCTACATCCATAAAGTAATAAAGCTCACCATCATTATAAAGGTATTGCATGTCTTTCCGCTCAATATGGGCCTTGGGCATCTTGTCTGTTGGGTTAAAAGTCTTTTCAACCGTTCCGCCTGTAATAACATTTCTCAGTTTTGTCCTTACAAAAGCAGCCCCCTTACCCGGTTTTACATGCTGAAATTCTATAACCTGCATAACTTGTCCATCCATTTCAAAGGTTACACCATTTCTAAATTCACCTGCTGAAATCATTAATTATCCCTCCAATTCATATATAAAACTACCAAACTAATAAAAGTTAAAATTGAACTCTGCACACTATTTTTCAAACTTACAGCATCAATTTTTACTCCTGTTCATTTGCAATATGGCCGCTATATATAATCTATGTATAATGTATAAAAGCTTTTTCATTATACATAGATTATATTAAAATAAAATCTGTAACATTGCAAGAAATATTTTTGTTTTGCTTCATATACAACGCAAAAATGATTCTATAGGGAACAAATTGGATTTTTGCGTATTCGCTAAGGTAATATAAGCGCACAATAATTATATACGTATTTTCTTTTGTGCGTTATCTATAGTTGTCTTATATTCATACTATAGTCAATTTCTTTGAAGCCTTTGTCAAAATTAACGGCTCATCGTCATTTATAACTATCATATCCTCAATTCTTACGCCACCAAATCCTTCTATATAAATACCCGGTTCTACTGTAACAACCATGCCATTTTCCATAATTTTATCACCCGCAGGTGCAAATCTCGGTTCTTCATGAATTTCTAATCCTACACCATGTCCAAGTCCATGGCCGAAATTATCCCCGTAACCAGAACGGGTGATTACTTCTCTCGCAATTTCATCTATCTCCCGGCCGGTTTTCCCTTTAAAAGCTCCATTTAATGCCTCAATTTGTGCCTGCAATACAATCTCATACACCTTCTTAATTTTGCTATCTGCATCACCCAGGAAGACAGTCCTTGTAATGTCTGAACAATATCCATTATATATTGCACCATAATCCATTACTATAACGTCGCCATACTCAAGCTCCTTTTCCGATGCAACACCATGGGGCATTGCAGATCTGACACCCGAAGCAACGATTGTTTGAAATGAAGGTCCCTCTCCACCCTGCCTCTTCATAAAATATTCCATTTCAGCAGCGATCTCAGTTTCTCCAACTCCGGGTTTTATATAGCTCAAAATGTGATTAAAAGCCTCATCTGCAATCTCTACAGCCTTTTTTATATATCCAAGTTCTCTATTGTCCTTTATTATACGAATGGACTCAACAATATCGTTTAACGGTACAAGTTCAATTGTCTGAAATTTTTCCTTAAACTCCACATATTTATTGTATTTTACATCAGCAGCTTCAAAACCCAGCTTGCTTACTCCAAAACTTTTTAGCAGATTATTTATTTCTAAAGCTATGTCCCCCTTATATCTTACAATTTGAAAAAGCGGAGCCTGGCTGGAAGCCTGTTCTACATATCTAAAATCCGTTACCAGTACTGCATCCTTTTTAGTTATTACCAGATGTGCCGAAGTTCCGGTAAAGCCTGAAAGATAAATATAGTTTTCCCTTTTTGTGATTAAAATTGCATCAATTTTATTTTCGTCCAATTTTTCTCTTATTCTGGCAAGACGTTTTTCGGTGTACCTGTCGCCATCCGAATTTTGTCTATTTACGTTATTTTGCTCTTTCATAATATATAATACCCTCCAAAGATTCATGTTTTTGTCTTACAACAATCTTACAACAGTCCTAAAGCAATTCTACAGCTGCATAAAGCGCTAGAATGTAACTTCCCTTGCCGAACCCGCATATTTGACCTGCACATACAGGAGCAATAACAGACCTGGATCTGAATTCCTCTCTAGCATGTATATTTGAAAGATGAATTTCAATAGCAGGTATATCTACAGATTTTATGGCATCTCTTATAGCTATGCTATAATGTGTGTATGCACCAGGGTTTATTACTATTATATCATATACACCCCTTGCTTGATGTATCATATCAATAATATCGCCCTCATGGTTGGATTGAGTAAACTCTATTTCCACACCCAGATTTTTTGCCTTTTCTGATACATACAAAGCTATATCTTCAAGGGTAGAATTTCCATAAACACTCTTTTCCCGGATACCAAGCATATTAAGATTTGGTCCGTTAATAAACAATATTTTTTTCATATATCAACCTCCCATAAACTATACTACTATGCCAATTTGGAAAGCGATGTCCATTAACAACATAATGAAGTAGTACTAAATTCCTATAAGTAAATATCTACAATATCACATTTGGCATATTTTAGAGTAAATTTCCTTTAGTTTTAGAGCATCCTCTGCCATATTTCCCCTTGATTCACATATGATTACAGGCTCCATGTTTTTCTTTTTGATTGCTATTGCCAAATACTCAAACTCAGGCCCAAATTCCGTTTCTGATAGTGTACGGTGCCTCTTTTCCCCGCCGGCTGTGAATTCAATTCTGCTGAAATGGATGTGAATATGCTTGAGCCTCTCATTTCCAAGTGCATCCTCTACACGATTTAATACCCTGTCAAAATCTTCAGTTGAATTAAGATTTCCTCCATGTCTTGCATGCAGATGACCAAAATCCAGTGTTGGGATAAGTCTTTCATCTATAGCACAGATTTCAAGTATTTCATCAAGAGATCCAAGCTGGTTCATTTTACCTAAAACTTCAGGGCATACATTTATATTTCCATACCCCATGTCATCTGAGCGAGCAATAGCTTCCCTCATAGCCTCAATAGAAGTATCCAGCGCCCATCTTCTATCAACTTTGCTGCAGGAACCTGTATGTACTACTATTCTTCCTGCGCCCATCCAACTTGCTGCTTCCAGGGTTTTAATAATATACTGTATGGATTTTTCACGCTTTTCCGGTTCATCACTTGCCAGGTTTATGTAATAGGGAGCATGAATGCTAAGAAAAATATTATTCTCCCTCGCCCTATCTCCCAAATCTTCTGCGGTTTTTCTGCCAATATTGATGCCTTTGCTGCATGAATACTCATATGCATTCAAGCCCATATCTTTCAGCCACCCGGGCATTTGTACCGATGATTTGAAGCCTTCGTCATAAAAGCTTTGTGAATTACCTGATGGTCCAAATCTAATCATTTCTTTTATCTTAATAATCTCCCTTCAATAATACTAATCCTAAAGCCATGAAAAGTACCATTCCCATATATTATTACCAAATAGTATCGTAATAAATACTGCTATTGCAATAAATGGGCCGAACGGGATTACATCCTTTCTTTTTTTTATCCTAAATAATATGAGCAAAATACTTGAAAATCCACCAAGAAAAATTGACACAACCAGTGTCAGAAGACACATCTTCCACCCAAGAAAAATTCCTATTGGTGCAAATATTTTAACATCGCCCATACCCATTACTTCATCAGACTTATATATAATCATCCCCAAAATCGCTATTAGAAATAAAACTCCTGAACCCGGCAGCAATCCAAGTAACGGCTCCCACCATTTTTTACTGCCGTAAATACTTAAGGGCAGAAATATATTGTATGTAAATACCGCCAACCCTCCTATAAGTCCAGCAACTACTAGTTCATTTGGAATAGTTTTAGTTTTCAGGTCAATAAAAAACATAATAATAAGAATAATCATCAGGTATGCAAAAAAGAAAAAATCTGCTGTTATACTGTATTTGGAATATAATATGACAAAGACTACTCCTGTTACAATCTCCAGCAACAAACTTTTTGGAGAGTAAGTTAAACATTTAAATTCAATAGTACTGCTTTTTTCATGAAACCAATTTTTTCCAAAAGGTTTCTCTTCTGAAAGGTTTTTAATTATCACATGATTAAACCAACCGAAGAAAATGCCCACAAAAAATACTATTATATACTTTATAAAATTAATCACGCCACCCATACCTCATCTATTCTTTTAATACAATCTATAATTTTAATCCAAAAACTGAGATGCATTTATCACAGATATTCCCTGAAAGCTTCAAACAAGCTTTTAACTATTTCCCCAGGTATATCCATTTCCATCCATATCTCATAAGCTTTTATTCCTTGATAAATAAGCATTCCCAGTCCATTAACAGCTTTACAGCCCTGCTTTTCAGCTTCCTGTAAAAGCCTTGTCTTTTTGGGGTTATATATAACATCGTATATTATTTGGTTAGTGGAAAAGTTTAATGGTATAGTTAAAGGAAGTTTGTTTATATCCGGGTACATTCCTAAAGAAGTAGTATTAATAATTATATCCGCTTGTTTTATTGCTTCAGATATATTATTATCCTGTAAATCATAATAGCCTGCGACTGGCAAGATATTCTTATTGATAATATCTGCTATTTCAGCTGCCCTGGAAATTGTACGATTTATAATAGAAATTCTTCCTGCACCTTCAAAGGCTATTCCTGTGGCAATTGCTCTTGCAGCTCCACCTGCCCCAATTATCACAACATTCTTATCTTTAAATCCTGTTCCTGCTTCTTCTTTAAATGAATTGACGAATCCTGCTGCATCAGTGTTATACCCATATAACCTTCCGTCAATGTTTTTCACAGTGTTAACTGCTCCTATTAGAGAAGCTTCTCTAGATACACTATCTATATAATTTATAACATCATTCTTATAGGGTATGGTTACATTAAAGCCCAAAACATCCAATGCTTTAAGGCCTTTGACTGCATACTCCAGATAACCTTCACCAACTCTGAACGGCACATAAACAGCATCAATCCTCAGACAGCAGCTTAATGTGTTATGGAGCTGCGGAGAAATCGAATGGGATAACGGGTTCCCAATTACCCCTAATAATTTGGTTTTACCGGTTACACTATGTACAATATTCATAATCTTAGGGCGTGGAGACTCGCAGCTTTAGTCATGTAAGGAAACGCCCCTCCTCTTTTTATCTTTTAATGGTAGTTTATACAATAGATATAGTTAGTTCTATTACTGCTTACTGCTACTTACTGCTGCTTACTGTCTACTATCTACTGTTTACTTTTTACTGCCTGAACCAGCCTGTCCAACGGTTTTATAATACCTATTCAGTATATACCTTTCGGGATATCTTTTCAACATTACAAATAATGTTTCCTTTCTATTAATAGGCTTAACAAGTATTGTATACATACCCAGCCTGTTCCCACCATAAACATCAGTAAAAATCTGGTCTCCAACAACTGCAGTTTCAGCCGGCTTCAATCCCAAAACCTTCAGGGCTTTTTTAAAAGAGCGCCGCCCGGGTTTCGAAGCCCTATATATTGCTTCCAGACACAATTTCTCGTTAAACCTGTCCACTCTTTTTTTTGTAGCATTTGATACGATACATACTTTAAAGCCCCTGTTTTTTAGACGTTCTATCCATTCAAGGACATTATTATCAGCTTCTTTAACAAATGAAGGTACAAGGGTATTATCAATATCAAGTATCAAACCCTTGATCCTTTTTTTTTGAAGCATGTCCAAATTTATATCTTGAAACTTGTCCACTATTAAACAGGGAAAGAATTTTTCTGTCATCAGTAACCTCCAGTTTTCTTTATTATAAGCTAAACGCTGCGATATGAATATAATAGCAAATCTAATTTTTAATATCAATTACCAATATAGCCAATTTTATTACACCAGAAAAACAGTATGCTTTAAATGTAAACATTCTTCAAAACACCAGCAACTATACTATCCTTTTCCTTCCCTGATAACAGCAAATCACTTTTAGGATCAAAAGAAGCTGTTTTTCTACGTCCCTCATCATATTCAACCCTAACATCACCATATATACTTGATGTACAATCATTTTTATAATAATAAAATTTAAAGCAACATAGCTTTTCTCTTGTTAATTCGTAAACATGAAAATACAATTCCATAAATATTCCCCCAATAAATAAGCATACTACTATGCCAACTTGAAAAGCGATGTCTTCTGGCCAGAAATACGCTTTCCATAGGCAACATAACAAAGTAGTAATATATTAATATGTTTATGCTGTTTGTACTAATAAGAGAACAAAATCTTAGCTGCATAATATATATGTTTTTGTCTCATACCTGTAAATTTTTTATGTTTTCTGTATATTTATACATTTACATTTTAATTCCTTTGATGTATTATTTGTAGTATATTTTTATTATTTTGATATTGAGCGGATAGCAATAACAACTAAATTTTAATATTTGCATTGAAAGGAGCACAATATGGTAAATCAAATTAGAATCGAAAAAACAAAATCACCGAAAAATAAACCCAATCAAAGCAAGCTGGGTTTTGGAAAATACTTTACAGACCATATGTTTGTTATGGAGTATTCAACTGAAAAAGGCTGGTATGACCCCAAAATCGTACCTTACGGCCCATTGGCACTTGACCCTTCCACAATGGTTTTTCATTATGGTCAGGCTGTGTTTGAAGGTTTAAAAGCATATAGGGCCAAAGACGGAAGGATCTTGCTTTTCAGGCCTTTTAAAAATATGGAGAGAATCAATATTTCGAATGAAAGATTATGCATACCTCCCATTGATGTTGATTTTATCGTAGACACAATCAAAACACTTGTTAAGCTGGAAGAGGACTGGATTCCTACTGAAGAAGGTACATCCCTTTATATAAGGCCATTTATTATTTCCACAGACCAATACCTCGGTGTAAAACCATCAAGTACCTATAAATTCATTGTAATACTATCTCCTGTAGGAGCTTATTATCCAGAAGGAATAAATCCTGTTAAAATATATATTGAAGATATGTATGTCCGTGCAGTAAAAGGTGGTATCGGTTATGCTAAAACTCCCGGAAATTATGCAGCCAGTTTAAAAGCTCAGGTTGATGCATCTAAAAAAGGATATACCCAGGTGCTATGGCTTGACGGAGTTGATAAAAAATATATTGAAGAAGTTGGCACAATGAATGTAATGTTTAAAATAAATGGGGAGGTTGTTACACCCTCTTTAGAAGGAAGTATACTTGCAGGTGTTACAAGGGATTCAGCAATACAACTGCTTAAGAGCTGGAATATAAAGGTTGCTGAAAGAAAAATCAGTATTCAGGAAATATATGATGCCCATGCAGCAGGAACCCTCGAAGAAGCTTTTGGAACAGGTACTGCAGCAGTAATTTCTCCAATTGGAGAACTTAACTGGGATGGTAAAATAATTACTATAAATAACGGTGTTACTGGTGAAACCGCTCAAACATTATATGATGGCATAACAGGAATACAAAGCGGTAAAATAGAAGATGCTTTTGGTTGGACTGTTGAGGTTAAATAATAATTATAAAATATGGCAAAATACAATTATCCAAGTGCATAAGGTTGCTAAAGTGAATATTATACATGGAAATCGTTTCTTGCCATATTTTTTCTTCAAATATTTCCATAAAATAATAAAGTTAGTAATATGTTCATATAATAATACGGAATAAACTTTATGGCGGTTAATATGGGTAATCGTATGGTAAGTATTAGGCTAAAACAGAAGGCTGCTAAATCTAAGTGCAAGATAGAATCTATTAAAGCATTTATATTGCCAATAATAAGTATAGCCTTTATTCTTTTACTGATAATATTCTCAAAAACAGCTGTGAGTTCAGCACTAAAAGGTATTGATTTATGGTTGAATGTAGTATTTCCTTCTTTATTCCCCTTTTTGACAGCTTCTGAATTGCTGAATGGTACAAGTTTTGTAAAAGCGGCAGGTATATTGCTTGAACCTGTAATGAGACCATTGTTTAATGTTCCGGGATGTGCTTCTTTTCCTTTCGCAACAGGTATGACCAGCGGGTACCCTGTTGGTGCTAAAGTAGTTGCATCTATGAAAGAAAATAAGCTGCTAAATAAATGGGATGCAGAAAAGTTACTTGCTTTTTGCAATAACTCAAGCCCCCTATTTATAATAGGTGCTGTTTCAACAGGCATGCTAAAAATGCCGCAAATAGGTCCGTTGTTGCTTATTTGCCATTTAGCTGCAGGAATAACCGTAGGTTTTATATACAGGTTTATTCCAGTAAACCCCAAAAATGTAACTCTTTCAGGTGGTAGAAAGCCTGTATCTGGTAAATCTGGTAGTACAAGCAATATTGATTTTGGGAGCTTATTGGGAAATGCTGTTAGAAATTCTGTTACGACACTCCTTGTAATTGGGGGATTTATAATTCTATTTTCGGTTATTATTGGTATTTTAATGGAATCAGGTATTCTAAACAGCTTTGCTGGTTTGTTATACACTCTTTTGAAATTTACCGGTCTTCCAAAAGAATTGTACATATCTCTGATCAGTGGATTTATAGAAATAACAACAGGTTTGGGAATGCTTTGCAGCTCGCCAAATATAACCCTTAATATGAAATTAATAACAGTAAGTGCAATAATAGGCTGGGGGGGTATTTCAGTACATATGCAGGTCATGAGTGTTGTTCGCAATGCAGGTTTAAGTATAAAACCATACCTGATGGGCAAATGTGTTCAAAGCATACTGTCAGCAATTTACACTATGGGAGGTTTAAAATTAACAGGGTTATATCCAGAAACTGCTGCCCTTGTATTTAAGAACTTTTACACTCCAAATCTCAGAACCTGGAACCAGTATCTCTTAGAA
>DAOSDD010000005.1:0-41848 GCA_035362115.1 Clostridiales bacterium
ACTTTGTTCAAATTTTATACTCGGAAAATCGTTTGCTGCCATATTTTGTATCATAAGAAGAAAATGCACCCGTATGAGAACAGGATACTTTTTGCCTTTATTCCTAATTTATGGTATAATGCTTGTGAGGTGGTGCTGATATTATGGAGTATCTGAGTGGGATAGTGGAGAGGATCACTTTTTCCAATGAAGAAAACGGTTTTAGTGTTATAAAGATAAAATCTAAAGGTTTTGCCGACCTTGTTACTGTTGTGGGAAGCCTGGCCGCTGTCAATGTTGGAGCGACTGTAAAGCTGAAAGGCGAGTGGAAATATGATAGTAAATATGGGAAACAGTTTAGTGCGATAGAATATCAAGAGACTGTACCGGCAACTATAGCCGGAATTGAAAAGTATCTGGGAAGCGGCCTTATTAAAGGAGTAGGACCGGTTTATGCTAGAAAAATAGTGAGGAAGTTTAAAGAAGATACTATAAGAATTATTGATGAAGAATCTGACAGGCTAACCGAGGTAGATGGGATTGGAACTAAAAGGCTGGCAATGATTAAAAAGGCATGGCAGGAGCAAAAAGAAATAAAAAATGTCATGCTGTTTTTGCAGAGCAACGGCGTTTCTACTGCATATGCTGTAAAGATTTATAAAACTTATGGAAATGAAAGTATAGAAATTGTAAAAAACAATCCTTATAGGCTGGCTGATGATATATGGGGCATAGGTTTTAAAACTGCTGATAAAATTGCCCGGCAGCTTGGTTTTGATAAAAATTCCTATGAACGCTGCCGTTCAGGTATAATATATGTACTTAATGAGTTATCAAATGACGGACATTGTTATGCTAAAAGAGAGCAGCTTATTGATGAAGCAGAAAAAATGCTTGAATTGGAAAAAGAGCTTATAGATTCAACCATAGATAAAATGATTTCAGAGAAAACAATAATAATGGATGCTGAAGATTGTATATATTTACCGCCTTTCTATTTTAGTGAGACAGGAACTGCAAAGCGAATTAAAGAAATATTATCTGTTGAGAGCGTCTACAAGAATTTTGATACGGATAAAATTATAAAACAGGTTCAGGAAGAATGTGATATAGAGTATGACAAAGTTCAGGTTGAAGCCATAAAGACCGCTGCGAAATCAAAATTCATGGTGCTTACCGGAGGACCCGGAACCGGCAAAACCACCACAACTTTAGCTATAATCAAGGTTTTCCAAAAAATGAATGCAAAGGTTCTGCTTGCAGCACCTACAGGAAGAGCTGCAAAAAGACTATCCGAAACCACAAGCATGGAGGCAAAGACTATACATAGGTTATTAGAGTATAAACCTCCCGAAGGATATAAAAAAAATGAAGAAAGTCCGCTGGATTGTGATGTACTTATAATCGATGAAACTTCCATGGTGGATATTATTCTAATGTACAATTTACTAAAAGCAGTACCTGTACAAGCTGTTTTGATACTTGTAGGTGATGTTGACCAACTGCCATCGGTAGGTGCCGGAAATGCTTTAAAGGATATAATAAATTCCGGTGTCGTAGATGTGGTTTGTCTTACCAGAATTTTCAGACAAGCCCTTGGAAGTGCCATAATAACAAATGCACATAGAATAAATAAGGGCGAATTTCCAGTATTAAGAGGGGGGCGGGATAATGACTTTTTCTTTATAGAGGAAGAAGATCCCCAAAAAATAGTAGAAATAATAAAAGAGCTTTGTGCAAAAAGATTGCCCGGGTATTACAAAGCAGATCCTATAAATGACATTCAGGTGCTTAGCCCCATGCAAAGGGGTGAAACGGGAGCTTTCAATCTTAACCAGGTGCTCCAGGAAACCCTGAATCCATCAGAAATTTGCATAAAATATGGGGGGACAACATATCGTCTTAATGATAAAGTCATGCAAATAAAAAACAATTATGATAAAAATGTGTTTAATGGAGATATTGGCTTAATCACTTCAATTGATATGGAGGATAAAACTCTTGTAATCACATTTGATGGCAATGATGTGGAATATGATGTGACGGAGCTTGATGAAGTTTTATTAGCTTATGCTACAACTGTACATAAGAGTCAGGGCAGCGAATATAAAATTGTTGTTGCACCTTTAACTACACAGCATTACATGATGCTGCAAAGGAATTTGGTTTATACCTGTGTAACCAGGGCTAAAAAGGTCCTTGTGCTGGTAGGTACAAAAAAAGCGATTGGTATAGCAGTGTCAAATGATAAAACCCAAAAAAGAAACACTATGCTGGAAGTAAGATTAAAAAACTAGGAAAAACAAGAGCATAGAAAAGTTATAGAAGGATGAAATAAGGATGATAGGAGTAGGTAAACATTGTTACAAATTGATCAAACAAATACTGGATGATATAATATCCTCATAATTCTTGTAAACGAGGATATTATATGCCTCCGGTGGAATTTATGTGCGTGCGAATATTTTTGCTTTGCAAAAAACGCACCATGCACAATTATATCATGCAATTTCTTCGAAATTCATGATATAATATCCTCACAAATGAGGATATTATATGCCTCCGGCGGAATTTATGTGCGTGCGAATATTTTTGCTTCGCAAAAAACGCACATGCACAATTATATCATGCAATTTCTTCGAAATTCATGATATAATATTGCTAGTCAAAGTATGAGGAGACAATTATACGAGGAGGTCTAATATGCCAGAAAAAAATATTGGAAAGATCCTAGAGGAAGTTACTAAAAATGCAAAAAAATGAGGGAGTTTTTATATATGAACAATAAAATAATAACGCTAGGGAGATTATTTTAATGTTATCTAAAAAAAATATATTGAAGAGATTTATTTCATATTATAGGCCCCATATAAAATTGTTTACTGCCGACCTGGGCTGTGCCTTTTCAATGGCATCAATAGATTTGGTGTTTCCGGCAATTACCCGCTTTTTGCTTCAAAAGGTAATTCCTGATGGTAATATTAAATTATTGTTAATAATTATTGGGGTTTTGGTTGGATTGTATGCAATACGTATGATGTTGAATTATTTCGTCAATTATTATGGACATATTGTAGGAATAAGAATGGAGTATGACATGAGAAAAGACCTTTTCTCCCACCTCCAAACCTTATCCTTCAGGTTCTATGATAATGTCAGGACTGGGAAACTTATGTCCAGGATGATGAATGATTTAAATGAAATAACAGAGCTTGCCCATCATGGACCAGAGGATATTTTTCTATCAGTTATAATGCTTTCCGGTTCCATTATTATTCTGTCAACTATTGAATGGAGACTTGCCCTTGTGGTGTTTGTTATAGTTTCTTTTATGGCCTGGTTTGCAATAACAAAGAGGACAAAAATGTCCAGAGCTTTCCGCGAGGTCAGGTCAAAGGTTGCTAATGTTAATGCCCAGCTTGAGAATAGTATTTCGGGTATCCGTGTTTCTCAGGCTTTTACAAATGAAGAGTATGAGAAACATAAATTTGATGATGGGAATGAGCAATTCAAGGGCTCAAAAGATGAAGCATATAATTATATGGCCCAATATTCAGCTGGGATAGACTTTATTACAGATATGCTAAATGTATCAGTTATTGGGTTTGGTGGGTATCTTGTTTATACAAAGTTGATAGGTATTACCGATCTATTGACTTTCCTGCTTTATATAAATCTGGCTGTGCAGCCTGTCAGAAGGCTTGCACAATTTGTGCAGCAGTTTGAATCAGGGATGACAGGTTTTGAGCGTTTCTTAGAGATTATGGAAGAAAAACCTGATATAATTGAAAGTGAAAATGCTATAGAACTAAAAGATGTAAAAGGGCGTATAGAGTTTACTGATGTTACATTTTCATATAATAAAGGCGAAGATGTGCTTAAAGGCATTAACCTGGAAATTCCTGAAGGCAAGGTTGTTGCCCTGGTCGGACCTTCGGGGGGAGGGAAAACGACACTATGCAACCTAATACCCAGGTTTTATGACGTGGAAGAAGGTTCTGTTAAGATAGACGATCATGATGTAAGGGATATATCTCTGAAGTCATTAAGAGGAAATATAGGTGTTGTACAGCAGGATGTATTTCTTTTTGCAGGGACCATTAAAGATAACATACTTTACGGCAGAGTAGATGCAACAGATGAAGAACTTATAGAAGCTGCAAAGCGTGCAAATATACATGACTTTGTTATGAGCCTGCCTAATGGCTATGATACTTATGTAGGTGAGAGAGGAATACAGCTTTCCGGAGGACAAAAACAGAGAGTATCCATTGCACGTGTATTTTTAAAGAATCCTCCCATATTGATACTTGATGAAGCAACTTCATCTCTTGATAATGAAACGGAAATGATAATTCAGGAATCATTGGAAGAATTATCCAAGGGGAGAACTACTCTTGTTATAGCTCACAGGTTATCTACAATAAGAGGGGCTGATGAAATTATAGTTATTGATAAAGACGGGGTTAGGGAATCAGGTACTCACTCGGCTCTTATACGGCTGGATGGAGTATATGCCAGGTTATATAATACTCAATTTGAAGGTGTTGTATAAGGCAAAGAGTCATAGTATAAGAAATCAAAGGATGTAGAATAGCAAAGACAATAGGGAAAATTAGAGAAAAGTAGAGAATGGATTGAATATGAAAAAAATGCTCATGTACAGTGGAAAAATAGTTTGCTGATGCACCCGAGCGGAATGGTGGTTAATATTCTTATGAAAGTTATGATAGTTGGAGCTGGGAAGCTTGGTTATAAGCTTGCCAATGCAATATCCGGGAAAGATATACTTATTACTGTAATGGATTCCGATCCTGAAGTTCTGGGGAAAATAAGTGACCATCTTGATGCCCTGATGATCAAGGCAAGTGGTCTTCAGGTGGATGCCCTCAAGGAAGCAGGAATTGATGCCTATGATCTTATTATTGCCGTTACTGACAGCGACGAGACCAATATTGTTGTATGCAGTCTTGCTAAAAAGCTTGGCTGCAAGAAAGCAATAGCACGTGTGAGAGATCCTGAATATGCAAGCCACAGGGAATTTATAAAGTCTGCTATGGATATTGATTACATAATAAATCCGGAGCTTGCTACAGCAAAGGAGATAATAAGATATCTTCTGAAAAGCTATTCGTTTTATTCTGGTGATTTTGCTGAAGGAAGAATTCTAATGGCTGATTTTAATGCATTGACTCTTCCAGGTTTCCCCGGGAAACAGATTAAAGAACTTGAGAATATGAGTGGCCTTCTAATTGCTGCAATATCAAGGAATGGAGAGATAATTATACCCCATGGTTCAACCAGGATACTGGATGATGATGTAATATACATAATTGGAAAAAGGGATAATATTGATCTTATAGCTAAAAGAAGCAAGGCTCTCCTCCCTGTTAGGAATATAAAGAAAGTAATGATTTTGGGTGGAGGGAAAATAGGCTATTATCTTGGAGAAAAACTTGCAGACCAGGGTGTAGCTATAAAGATTATTGAGCAAGATAAAGAGCGATGTCAATATCTTTCCGAGCATTTAAATAATGTACTTGTTATTTGTGGTGATGGTACCGATGCTGACCTGCTGATGGATGAGGATATTTCCTCAATGGATGCTTTTATAGGAGTTACGGGATATGATGAAGAAAATCTTCTTATGACTCTGATGGCCAAGCAGGCCGGAGTAAAGAAGGTTATTGCAAAGGTAAGCAAATCAAGCTATGTGCATCTGATTGAAAAATTAGGAGTTGATATTGCTTTAAATCCTATTGATATTACGGTAGGAGATATTTTAAAGTTTATCAGAGGCGGCAGAGCTATATCTGTATCCCTCCTCCTTGGAGGTCAGGCTGAAGTTACCGAAATACTCGCAGACATCAGTATGCCCGTTATAGGAAAACCAATAGCAGAGCTGGGACTGCCAAAGGGTATTATTATAGGAGCTGTCTCTCATAAGGGGAAAGTGTTTATTCCCAATGGAAGCTCTATAATTAATCCGGGAGACAGATTCGTTGTTTTCTGTCTGGCTTCACAAATACATGTGCTTGAAACTTTCTTTAAGCCTTCTAAGGGGGGACTGTTTAATGAACTTTGGAATCGTGGTAAAAGTTTTGGGAAGTCTATTAATCATTGAAGCGGCAGGAATGTCCCTTTCATTATTAGTATCAATATATTTCAGACAGCATGATTGGTTGCCTTTTCTTATAAGTATTTTATTAACGGCGTTAACAGGATTAGCAATGTTATTTTTTACCACAACGACAAAGAGGGCAATAAGAAAAAGAACAAGAGATACAATAGAAGGATCAGTTAGAAACTCAACAGGGAAGAAGGAAACTATTAAAACAAAAGAAGGTCTGACTATTGTTACCCTGGGCTGGATACTTGTGTCTCTTTTTGGGTCTTTGCCTTTTATTATTTCCGGCAGTATTCCATCTTTTGTAGATGCGTTTTTCGAAACCGTTTCAGGCTTTACAACTACAGGAGCTACACTTATAAAAGATATTGAAGTGCTGCCCTATGGAATACTTTTTTGGCGGTCATTTACTCACTGGATAGGTGGTATGGGCATACTTGTTTTTACAGTTGCAGTTCTGCCTGCTTTGGGTGTGGGAAGTTTTCAGATTTTTAAAGCTGAAAGCCCGGGACCTATTGCAGATAGAATCGTACCTAGAATTAGAGATACTGCTAAAATATTATATATTACATATATTTTTATGACATTTGTTGAAGTTATACTTTTAGTAATTGGCGGAATGTCAGTATACGAATCCTTTGTTCACACATTTGGTACAGTTGGTACAGGAGGATTTTCTACCAGGAACTTAAGTATCGGAGCTTTTAACAGCACATATATTAATATTGTTATTGCAGTATTCATGGTATTATCTTCAACTAATTTCTCCCTTTATTATATGTTGTATAAAGGCAGATGGAAAGAAGCTTTAAAAGATCAGGAATTGCGGTTATTTCTTGGCGTTATAGGGGTTAGTGTGATTCTAATAGCCATCAACATTACCGGCAAATTCTATACAAATATATGGAAATCTTTAGAACATTCTTTTTTTCAGGTGAGTTCAATTATATCTACAACGGGATATGCAACTGCTGATTTTGACCAATGGCCGTCATTCAGCAAGGCGATTCTTTTCATGCTTATGTTTATAGGAGGATGTGCGGGTTCTACCGGAGGGGGTATGACAAGTGCCAGGGTTCTTGTAATGCTTAAGCTGATCAAGCGGGAAATGCAAAAAGTATTTCATCCCAGAGCGGTAATTCCCCTTAAACTGGTTGAAAAAACACTTTCAACAGATATTATCCACAGTATATCCAGTTTTTTTGTTCTTTACATAGTCATTTTTGTTGTTGGAACAATAGCTCTTTCACTAGAAGGGATAAGTCTTACCAGTGCATCTAGTGCTGTAGCTGCAACTCTTGGCAATGTAGGACCCGGGTTTGAAGTAGTAGGACCTGTACGAAACTACAGCCAGTTCAGCATACCCGGCAAGTTACTAATGTCAGCCCTTATGCTGGTAGGGAGGCTGGAGTTGTTTACGGTAATTGCTTTGTTTAACAAAAGGCTCTGGCGTGATGAGATTTGATAAATGCACCCTGCCTTCATTGACTCAATGACAAACGTAAATTTTTATGATAAAATCTTTGTACGAAACAATTGAAGAACATCAATCGTACAGACAATGACTACAGGGAGGATTATCATGGCGGATATTATTACCAGACTTATTCAGGAGTTTAAACTAAAGCCTTTTCAGGTACAGAATACAGTAAAACTAATAGATGATGGCTGTACCATACCTTTTATTGCCCGGTACAGGAAAGAAATGACAGGAGAGCTTAATGATCAGATTCTCAGGGAGTTACATGAAAGATTAGTTTATTTGAGAAATCTTGAGGCCAGGAAGGATGGTGTAAAAAGGCTTATAGAAGAGGCAGGGAAGCTTACTGATGAAATTGCTGATGCTCTGCAAAAAGCTGAAACACTTCAGGAAGTAGAAGATATATATCTTCCATATAAACCCAAACGTCGTACAAGAGCGGCTATTGCAAGAGAAAAGGGGCTCGAGCCTCTGGCAGGTATTATATTATTGCAGGCGAAATTTAAAGGAACACTGGAAGACGTAGTTAAACCCTTTATAAATCCGGAAAAAGGTGTGGAAAACATAGATGATGCTCTAAATGGGGCAATGGATATTATTGCTGAAGGAATATCCGACAATGCGGAATACAGGAAAGCTATAAGGGAAATATTCTTCAAACAGGGAATGATTATAACCAAATCCAAAAAGGATGAGGATTCAGTATACAGGATGTACTATGATTTCAGAGAACCTGTTGGCAAAATTGCCGGACACAGGGTTCTGGCAATTAACAGGGGAGAAAAGGAAGGATATTTGCAGGTTAAAATTGAAGTGCCTGATGAGCAGATAATTGCAGGTATAAAACAAAAAATAGTCAAGAATCCTCCCACAGCAACATCCGTATATGTTGAAAAAGCAGCAGAGGATGCATATAAGCGATTAATATATCCTTCAATGGAAAACGAAATACGTAACACAATAACTGAAACAGCAGAAGAACAGGCAATGAAAGTATTCAGTGAGAATCTGAAAAATCTGCTGATGCAGCCTCCTATAAAAGGCAAAGTAGTATTGGGATTGGATCCTGCATATAGGACAGGATGTAAACTTGCTGTAGTTGATGAAACAGGGAAAGTACTTGATACTACAGTAATTTATCCT
The DNA here is from genome assembly GCA_035362115.1 of Clostridiales bacterium. GTDB lineage: Bacteria > Bacillota > Clostridia > Acetivibrionales > DUMC01 > DUMC01. The sequence goes on from DAOSDD010000005.1 coordinate 8,730, forward strand.
ACTCCGCCGCAGAATAAGGTGGAAGAGGCTAAAAAGGTTGTTAAGTATCTGATAGACAAACATAAGGTTGATATAATATCTATTGGAAATGGAACGGCTTCCCGTGAAAGTGAATTATTTGTTGCAGAACTTTTAAAAGAAATAGATAGAAAAGTACATTATATTATAGTTAATGAAGCTGGCGCATCGGTTTATTCAGCATCAAAAATTGGTGCTGAAGAGTTCCCGGATTTTGATGTAGCACAGCGAAGTGCGGCCTCTATTGCCAGAAGGTTACAGGATCCACTGGCTGAACTGGTAAAAATTGACCCAAAATCAATTGGTGTAGGGCAATATCAGCATGATATGAACCAGAAGAGGCTCGATGAATCGTTGAAGGGTGTAGTAGAAGACAGTGTTAATAGAGTTGGCGTTGATCTGAATACAGCTTCTCCATCTCTGCTTTCATATGTATCCGGGATTAGTGCAGGTGTGGCAAAAAATATTGTAGAATACAGGGAGGAAAAGGGGAAGTTTAAAGGCAGACAGGAACTTACAAAGGTAAAAAGAATGGGAGACAAAACTTTTGAACAGTGTGCAGGGTTTTTACGTATACCTGAAGGGGAGAATGTTCTGGATAATACTGCAGTGCATCCTGAATCATACGAAGCGGCATTAAAGCTTCTCAAAGCTATGGGATATGGTTTTGAGGATGTGAAAAACAGAAAATTGGGTGATATGAAAAAGAAAATAGAGCAAAAAGGTATTGAGAATATCGCTAAAACCTTGGATATCGGAGTGCCTACCCTCAGAGATATAGTAGAAGAGCTTTTGAAACCAGGGCGTGACCCCAGGGATGAAATGCCTAAGCCTGTATTCCATACCGATGTTATGAACATAGAAGATTTAAAGGCTGGAATGTTGTTGACGGGTACAGTAAGAAATGTATCCGATTTCGGAGCTTTTGTAGATATTGGTGTCCACCAGGATGGACTGGTTCACATATCACAATTGAGTGACCGCTTTATTCGGAACCCTATGGAGGTTGTATCTGTAGGTGATATAGTAAAGGTTAGAGTCTTGGATGTGGATGTTGAAAGAAAAAGGATCAGTTTGAGCATGAAGGGTATTTGAAACAGAAACATGAGCAGATAAGTGTGCAGGGCAAGCAAAAACCATGCTTAGAAACATGGGTAGAAACATGGGTAGAAACATGGGGACGGGTTTTTTGTGCCGTTAGTATTTGCATAAATACGCTGTGGAGGAATACATTATGTATAAATTACTGATTGTTGATGATGAATATGAAATAAGAAATGGATTGGTTAAATATTTCCCATGGAACAAAATAGGATACCAAGTGGTAGGTCAGGCTGAAAATGGGAAACAGGCAATTGATTTTATTAAAAACAATCATGTAGACATAATGTTGTGTGATATTAAATTACCCTTCATGTCCGGAATTGATGTTGCAAGAGAGTTATATAATATGAAATCCAAAGTGAAGATTGTATTCCTTAGTGCCCACAGGGAGTTCGAATATGCAAAAAAAGCTCTTGCCTACGGTGTTAAGGATTATGTTGTAAAATCTGCAACTTATGATGAGTTGATAGATGCATTTACTTTTGTAAAAAAGGAACTTGATAATGATAGAGCTTTGAAAAATGCAACAAGCGGGGATGCAACAAGCGGGGATGCAGCAAGAGAGTATAGGGACACAGCAAGTGGGGACGGCTCTTGCCTTGCCTTTCAGCAGGCAAGCAAGAATCGTCCCCACTTGCCTTCAGATGCTAATGATGAAGGCATTGATGAGGCAAACATCAATCAGGAAGTCTTTTATGCAGGTATAAACAAGAAAATAATCAATACAGTGAAAGACTATGTTATTAATAACTATAAAGATGCCAATCTTGAGGATGCAGCTGCACTTGTTTATTTGAGCCCGCATTATCTCAGCAAATATTTCAAGCAGTATACAGGTGTGAACTTTTCTGATTATCTTTTAATGATAAGAATGAATAAGGCTGCCGAACTATTAAAAGACATTCAGTACAAAACATATGAAGTAAGTGAAATGGTAGGATATTCAAATTCCAAGAACTTTACAAGGGCTTTCAAAAACTATTTTGGGAAAACTCCCAGAGAATTTAGGCAAGGGGAAAACCTGGAACAAGGGAATATGGATTTAGATTAGGGTAAAAATGGAGGGATAGGAAAAATGAGGGAACGAATTTTTTTAAAAAATCTTATAAAATATCTTATACCAATGTTCGTACCTGTCATTGTTTTCGGATCCTTGTCCATAGCCATAACAGGTAAAAATATAAAGGAACAGATAAATAAGAACAATTCAAATCTTCTAAAACAGGCAAAAGAGAATATTGAAATTATTCTTAATGATGCCGATTCAATTAATCTAAATCTAATGGCTTATCCAGATATGATTAGTCAAGTTGGTGAAATACTAAATAAACCAAATATGGAGGCTGATGATTATATTGCTATAGGCAACACGAGAAAGATTATAGACGCTTCCGCTTTTTCCCGGCCTTATGTGAGGTCTATCTATATATATTTTGACAATATGCAAAAAAGGCTTCTTACCACTTCTGAAGGACTCGTAAAAATTGACAACTATTATGATAAGCTCTGGTTTGATAGTTATAGCAAAATGGATACGAGCAGGGAATTCTGGGTTGAAGCAAGAGAAATAAGGCAATATGAGTTTGAAAAGGACAGAACTGATGTTATAACGTTATATAGAAAACTCTACTACACAAGTGTAAAAAGGGTAGGAGCAATAGTTTTGAACTTTTACACCGATTACATAGATCAGTTGTTAAGCAATCTTGATATGTACCCCGGTCAAATCATCCTGATAATGGATGAAAATGGGAATGAAATTTTCTCTTATTGCAATGAAGATGAGACAGTAGGAACAGGTAAAACTGATATAATGGGAAGAACAGGCATAATGAGCGAAGCTGGTAAAATCAGCAAAGACCAAGAGAATGAGAAATATGTGGAAAATGAAGAAAAACAAGTTGAAACAGAGGTTAACCTTAAGGAATTAAAAGAAAACCAATCTCCATTTTTTGTTATTGAAATTGATAAAGATTCATATATAATTAATCAACTATATTCTCCCAAATATAATCTTAAATACATTTCTATAACGCCTGGCAAATATTTATATAGTATTCCTTCTCAATTAACTCTGATAACTATTTTGCTGCTGGTAGCATCTTTAATTATAGGAACAGTTTTAACACTGGCTTTTAGCAGGAAAAATTTTAATTTTATAAATAACATAATAACTGTTTTTGAAAAGGCTGAAAAAGGTGAACCACTTCCTTCACAACCTGCCAAAATTAAAGATGAGTATAGCTTTATTATTTACAACATTATAAAAGTGTTTTTAGAGCATAATTATTTGAAAATCCAGCTATCGGAGAGAAAGTACAAGCTTAAGGTTATGGAAATGATTGCTTTGCATTCTCAGATAAATCCTCACTTTCTATTTAATACACTGAAAACTGTATATTGGAAAGCTATTGATCTTACAGGGGGGCATAATGATGTAAGTGAAATGGTGGAGAGCCTTTCAACAATTATTGATTATTCATTAAACAGTTATGAAGAATTTGTAACTATGAGTAAAGAAATTAATAATACCAAAAAATATATTGATATTCAGCAAATCAGATATAGAGATAAATTTAACGTTGTATGGGAATACAGTAATGAGATTGAAAATTATAAGACAATAAAACTTATATTGCAGCCATTAATAGAAAACAGCATACATCATGGAATAAACGAAAAAGAAGGCAGATGCCGGATAAGAATTAGGATAACTCAGGTTAATAACTGTTTGAAAATAACAGTAATAGACAATGGTAATGGAATTAATCGGGAAAATTTGATCAAAATAAGGAAAAGACTATCACAATATGAATCGGATAAAAATTCAGTCCGAGAATCCGGTAAAAATATAGGTCTATATAATACTAACAGACGCCTCCAGTTAACTTACGGGGAGAAATATGGCTTACAAATAAACAGTAAATATGGCATGGGGACTGTTGTATATGTTACTATACCTTTAGCAGTAACAACAGAAACACAGGGACGATCCTAAACTATGGATGGTTATGTTGTTTCCTCTCTTCGTATCTTGATAGAAACAAAAGAACCGTCATCATATTACATGACCATATTGCATACCCATATTACCTAAGACCTTTTATCATACAAAATGATACCTTTTCTTAATAAATTGGTATTTTTTGATACCTTATAGCAATTCAAACGCCTTTTATTATAGTAGCTTCATTTATATAATTTATATATAGAAACCAACTTCAATGTTATATAGATATTTTGTGAAATCAGATCACTCAATATTAGCTATAAGGAACCACTAATCTATATAATAATGTATATCCAAATTCATATTATAATAAGAAAAAACATGGTAATGTGTTGGATATACTTTTATTAAAAGATAAAATTAAAGGGAGGTTTTAGTGTGAAAAAAGTACTAAGAACTACATGTGTTATTATTATTGTTTTAAGTCTTCTTTTAAGCATAACTGCATGCTCAAAGAGTGGAGACGGTAAAAAACAAACTGACAACAATGTAACTCAAAATCAGGGTACCGAAAAAAGTGTTGAACCACCTAAACCGGTTACTATAAGATTTGCATGGTGGGGTGGAGAAACAAGGCATAAAGCTACTGTTGATGCATTAGAGAAGTTCCATGATAAATATCCGCATATTACTGTACAACCTGAATATAGTGGATGGTCCGGTTACTTTGAAAAGCTTTTAACCCAGTTTGCCTCGAAAAGTGCACCAGATTTAATCCAAATTTCGTACGCCAATGCAAATGAATATGTTATGAGAGATCAACTTTATCCACTAAATGATTTTATTAATGATGGCGTGCTAAAGGTTAAGGATCTTCCTGAGGTATCTTTGGATATGTTTAAAATTGATGATAAGTATTATGCAGTACCTTCAGGTATAATGGCTAATGCATATTTGGTATATAATAAAGATATATTTGACAAATATGAAGTACCATATCCAAGAGAAGGTTTTACCTGGGACGATTATTTTGAAACAGCAAGAAAACTTACTAAGGATACTAATGGAGATGGTAAAACAGATATATGGGGAACTGGCAATATCTTTACGGATGAACGCGTATTTTTTAAAATGGTTTATGAGCAGGGTGGAAGGTTATTCTCGGATGACTTGAAAAAAGTTAAGTTTACTGGACCGGAAGGTGTAGAAGTGTGGACTCTTGCTAAAAACCTTCTTAAAGAAGGAATAGTAGTACCACCTGAAATAGAAGCCTCAAATCCTCCGGGTGTAGATAGCTTCAGAAGTGAACAATGTGCTTTAGAAGTAATTTATGCCCCCGCAATGTATGCAGACATAAAATTCAACTGGGGTATTGCTAAGTTACCTAAAACAGCTGATACTGATATTCACTGGACTGTTCCATCAATGATATATGTTATGAGTAACTTTAGTAAGGCTCCAAAGGAAACGGCCATGCTTCTGGATTACATACTTAATGATGAAGAGGCAGGAAATATTCTAAAGATGGAAAGAGGAGCTCCTCCTAATAAAAATGTTAGGAATAACATTGCAAGTTCATTGTCTGAAACAGATAAAAATGTTATCAGCATAATTGATAATGTAGCTCAAACAAGTACATTTAGCATTGAGCCTTACCCTCCTGGATTTATTGAAGTTTTAAATTTATTGATTAGGGAATCTCAACAAGTAATGTATGATAAGAAAACACCTGAACAAGCTATGAAGGATTTAGAAACTGAAGCAAACAAAGTAATAGAAAAGTTCTTTAATGAGAAATAAACAATAAAGCATTTAATAATATATGTAATAAAAATACTGGCAAAATAATAATAAAATATTAAAAATAAAAATTTTTTGTATAGATGGGGTTAAGCGAAATATACCCCATTTATACATACTTGTACCGGATTGGAGAAAGACAATGAAAAAGAAATTTTCAGGTAAAAACATAAATTCATTGGAAAGACCATTTGAAGGGTATTTGTTCATTGCCCCTTGGTTGATAGGTTTTTTAGCATTTTCATTATGGCCTATGATTAATTCAGCGATACTTGCTTTTGCAGATTATAATGTTTTTTCAGGAATGAGGTTTATAGGACTTGATAATTTCAGAGTGATGTTTACTGAAGATAAAATGTTTGGTCACTCTTTATTAACTACAACTATATATGTTGTAGTTTCAGTTCCAGTACGGCTGGCAGCTGCTTTGCTTGTAGCTTTGTTATTAAATCAGAAAATCAGAGGAATGTCTATTTACAGGACAATATATTATTTGCCTTCCGTTCTTGCTACAAGTGTAGCTATGCTTGTTACCTGGAAAATGGTTTTATCAAGGGAAGGAATTGCAAACAAGGTATTAGGTTTTATAGGACTTGGTCCATATGATTTTCTTTCTAATCCTGATATAGCACTATGGACAGTTTCATTTCTTGCTATATGGCAGCTTGGCTCAGCGATGGTTATATTCCTGGCAGGTTTAAAAGCAATTCCTACTGAGCTATACGAAGCAGCTGTAGTTGATGGAAGCTCAAGTTGGCAAAGATTTTTTAGAATAACAATTCCCCTATTAACACCAACAATATTTTTCAATCTGGTTATGGGGATTATTGGTGCCTTCCAGGTATTTAGCGTAGGTTTCGTAATGACCAGAGGAGGTCCTGCAAATGCTACTTATTTCTATGTTCTTCACCTTTACAGAACTGCATTTGAAAGCTTCAGAATGGGCTATGCCTCTGCTTTAGCCTGGGTATTAGCTATAATTGTTATGGCACTTACCTTATTAGTTTTCAGGTCGTCCGATAAATGGGTTCACTATGAAAATTAATACATGGAAAAATAATATATGAAAATCAACATATGAAATATACCTTATGAGTTCTTTATGAACTCCTATGTTAAACAATAATTTCCATGTTGAATCTTAGAAAGGATATTACGCTATGAGTGTAAACACTGTTGCTTTAAAACATAATGGAAAACAAAGAACTAAAAACGGAAGGGAACGTATAGCAAAATTAATAATACATTTGTTCTTAATAATAGGGAGTGTCATTATGACATTTCCTCTTATATGGCTTATAAGTAGTGCATTTAAACCCAGTGCAGATATATTTGATAGAAACTTCAGACTTATACCTGAAACATTTACTTTTAAAAATTTTGTAAATGGATGGAACATCAATCCTCAGTTTTCATTTGGACACTTTTTTATGAATACTGTTGTATTGACAATTTTAGTTGTCATAGGGACTGCTATTTCATCATCCCTTACAGCTTTTGGTTTTGCAAGACTTAAGTTCAAACATAAAAAACTATTATTCTCAATTATGTTATCAACAATGATGATACCGGGACAGGTTACGCTTATTCCTCAATACCTTATATTTAATAGAATCGGATGGCTGAATAGCTATCTGCCAATGGTGGTGCCTGCGTTTTTTGGAGGCGGGGCGTTTAATATATTTCTGTTAATTCAGTTTATAAGGGGGATTCCAAAAGAACTTGATGAATCAGCGAGGATAGAAGGGTGCAGCAGCTTTAGAGTATATTGGAATATAGTTATGCCTCTGTGCAAACCAGCATTATTTACAGTAGTAATATTCACTTTCCTTGGTACTTGGAATGATTTTATGGGACAGTTGATATACCTGAATTCTACAGAAAAATTTACAGTTTCATTAATACTTAACTCACTGATTGATATTACTTCAGCGGTAAGCTGGGGAGCAGTAATCGCTCTTACTTTATTATCAGTAATGCCTTGCATACTTTTATTCTTTGTATTACAGCCATATTTTGTTGAAGGTATTGCCACTACGGGGTTAAAAGGATAAATTATGTAGTAGCAAGAACCATCGCCTCTCCTCTGGCTCTACTTGTCCTTCTAATATGAGAGTGATATACTAAAAAAGGGTAAACTATGTGTAAAATTTTATTTTTGGAAAGGACGTGCTATTATGCAGCTTCTGGTATTAGTGCTTAACAAAGTAGAGTTGCTTGACGAGTTACTAAAAAGTTTTGTTAGTGCCGGCATTAAGGGTGCAACCATCCTTGACAGCATGGGTATGGCAAGAGCACTGACTTCCGGTGGGAATGAAGATATCCCGATTTTTGGATCATTAAGACTGATTCTGAATGAAGGACATCCCTATAATAAAACCTTATTTGTTGTACTTAAAGATGATGAGGTTAATATTTGTGTCAGGTGTATACGGGAAGTTGTCGGGGATCTGAACAAGCCAGATGTTGGGATTTTATTCACAGTACCTGTGAATTTTATTGAAGGTCTTACTAAAAAGAACCAGGAGGGCAAATAGGAAAAAACATCAATGAACACATTATTTTATGTATCAATAGTTCTGTTAGCGGGGCTTTTAACTGCTAAGCTTACATCCCTTGCCAAATTGCCTAATGTAACAGGTTATTTGGTGGGGGGGTTAATTATAGGCCCTAGTATTCTAAGAGTTGTTCCAAAAGATGCAGTAACACATATGGGAATTATATCTGAAGCGGCTTTAGGAATGATAGCATTTAGTATTGGCAGTGAGTTCAGTTTTAAGCATTTAAAACAACTTGGTTCCGGAATTATTACTCTCACTGTAATACAAGCTTTATCAGCTTTTGCTGCTATTGTGACTGCAATAGTATTAATTTTCGGCAAGAGTATAGAGGTAGGTCTGGTGCTTGGAGCTATCGGAGTAGCAACCGCACCTGCAGCGACTTTACTTGTTGTAAGACAGTATAAGGCCAGTGGCCCGGTTGTAGACACACTATTACCGGTTGTGGCTATTGATGATGCTGTTGGTATTATGGTATTTGGACTTTGCATGGCTGTAGCGAAGGCTGTACATATGCCCGAACAGAATGTTTCACTGGCAATGTCAATTATTAAGCCAATATGGGAAATAGGGCTGGCAGTTATTATTGGCTTTCTCCTTGGGCTGCTATTATCTTTCATTGCGACCAAAGTAAGGGGAGATGAAGAATTACTTGGTATATCACTTGCTATGGTTTTTATGGGAGTAGCCCTGGCAGGTAAATTTGGCGTGTCATCATTGCTATTATGTATGACTATGGGTGGAGTGCTAACCAACCTTGCATCTAATTCACAGAAGGTATTTAGTATGGTTGACAGATTTACACCTCCGATATATGTAGCTTTTTTTACGCTGTCAGGAGCTGATCTGGACTTAAGCATACTGAAAAGCGTAGGTCTATTAGGAATAGGCTACATAATTTCAAGGTCAATAGGAAAAATTGTAGGAGCATATGTTGGAGCTAAAATTATCAAGGCCCCTCCTACAGTGCAGAAATATCTGGGAATAACCCTTCTGCCCCAGGCAGGAGTTGCTATAGGATTATCTCTGGTAGCTCAGAGTGTTTTACCTGAATTTGGAGCATCTATTAGAACTGTTGTATTATTTGCAACACTAATATATGAGCTTGTAGGGCCTGTACTTACTAAGATAGCCTTAACAGGAGCCGGTGAAATACAGCCTGTGAAAAGCAAGGCACAGCTTACACGGTAAATTTCAGACAAAGGCTGTGCATAATGTGGAATCACAGGTATATGTGCAGATGAATACGCGCGAATGTACAGGTAAGGCAGGAATAATTCCTGCCTTTTTCCGTTTCTCTTTATCCATAGTGTCAAGAAGTCTCTCACTTATGCCAATGTTACTTTGTGCTCTTCTGCATAATAATTTGGTCTGTCTGCAGTTTTATTTCCAAATATTGAGCGCTTTCAGCTTTTGCGGGAGAGATAACAATGTCAAAATTTGTCCATTCACCAGGACGGAGGACATTTGAAACAGAAAAGTCAGCACTGCTTAATGACTTATCCCAATCATCATGATTTATAGATTTATCTTCACGATCATATTTTACACCCCACCTGACTTTTAGTTTGCAGCCATTGTAAACGCAGTTCTGAGGATTGCCTAATCTGAAATACAATTTATAACCTTCTCCTTGTAGTTCTGCTTTATCTAATATTAAAAAGAACATGCCTGTACTTGTATCTATTCTTGCGAAGCCCTTACCTGATTCAGAAACATTAAAAACTGCTTTATTGAATTGATCAAGCATTAGTTTGGTAAGAGCTAAATCTGTCATCGTTTTTATTTTAAACTCATTGTAATCTTTCAGTTCTGGAATTTCGCTCGTGTTGTTGTTATCCTTACTCTTATATTTGTTTAAATCCGCTGTTAATGTTTCTATTTCACCTTTCAATCCAGAAATTGCCTTATTCATTGCAACATAATTATACACTCCAAATATGGATGTAAAAATTAATAATACACTAAAGGCAATAATCAGGATTTTTTTTATTAAAGCCACATTATTTCGTATAGGTCCTATTACTTTTTCTAAATTTAATTGTAACACTTTTTACTCCACCTCACAAAATGCTTATTTTTTTGATGATAAAAATTGGTTTCAAATATTAAATAGTACTTTAATACTATAAATAACGACTAAATAACGTCTAAATAATATCAGACCTTATTTATCGGTAAATTATAAATCGCTCTACTAATATTATAAATTAGCCTACTACTATTCTACAATTAAACAGTGTTATTATGCAAACTATTTCTTAAAATCTTCTAAAAATATTAACTCATTGATAATGTACAGAATAGACAAAAATAATATGTTATTTTAATAAATTTTTAACAAAAACATTGAATCTTTTTGCTAAAATAGCATGTATAATATAAAATGGATTTTATTTTTAACATAAGGGGAAATGATTCATGAAGGGAAATACAATTTTAATTAATATATTAATGATGGCTGTAATTTTTGTGCTGGCTTTTTCTTTTGTTGCTGTATTAAGGCATACATTGGCTGATAACAATATATTCGCTGAAGTAGCATCGGAGACCTCCTTGAAAATTACTGAGAAGCAAATAAAGGAAACGAAAGGCAACCTTGATATGGAATTTAGCATTCCTGTTATTGAAGGGCTTGCAGATAAGGAAATACAGTCAAGCATTAATTCTATGCTGGAAAATGATATAGAATCTTTTAGAAAGTATATGATTGAACTTTCTGCTACAGATACAGATAGCAGTATTAATATGAAATATATAGCTAAGACAAGCTATAAAATTAATAAAAAAAGCAGAAACCTGTTAAGTATTTCTGTAATCTACTATCAGGACACCGGTGGAGCTCATGGCATTTATGACATGGTTGCGTATAACTTTGACATTCGAAATGGTTCTTTATTGGAACTTGATGATCTATTTGAAAATAAGGATGGGTATAAAGATATTATTAATGAAGAAATAAGAAGGCAGATATGTGAAAATAAGGGAAAGATCGAGTACTTTAGTGGTGATAGTGGCTTCAAATCAATTTCCAGCCATCAGCCTTTCTATATTAATGATGGTAAACTGGTAATTTATTTTAGTTTATATGAAATAGCACCTTATTCATCTGGAATACCCGGGTTTGAGATACCATTTACATTATTTGAAGAAAATCTAAACGAGATTATAGCACAGTGAAGTCAAATTAAAAATTGATTATTTGTGCAATATGTTAATTGAAGTCTTTGTTAATATATGTTATATATAATAGGGTAAATTACGAAAATGTTGAATAGCAAAATAAAATCCTAGGGGGGTGCAGGTTACATGAGTATGTTTGAAATGCTTATGCTTTTGTGTTTTGGAGCAGCTTGGCCGGTATCTATATATAAATCATATACATCAAGAAAGAATAGTGGAAAAAGTCTGGGTTTCCTTATTATTATCCTTATAGGATATATATCGGGAGTTATTCATAAGATTTTGTATAGCCGTGATCCCGTTATCGTGCTTTATATTCTAAATAGTATAATGGTTTCAATAGATATTGCATTATACTTCAGGAATAAAAAAGCTTCAAATTAAAAGGACCTGTACTCTTTGCAGTAAATTTGCAGTATATTAAATGCAAAACCAGGCGAAAAAGAAGCAAGCATTATTTAAACAGCTTGCTTCTATATTTTTCAAGTTGCATCATTAAGATATAACCTACACCATAGCAGGCAACAGCTTGTCCAAGAGCAACCCAACCCATTGCAACAAGTACAGATACCTTCAGAATATAACTTAACATGATTCCTACTACCACTGCATTAACCAGCACCGGAGGTAATGGTACAAGATACCGTTTAGGCATTTTATAGGACAATATAGCTGCAATTAATGTGGCAAGACTGCCAAAAATTATATCTAAAGGTCCATTCCCTCCAATAATATTGGAAATTATGCATCCGATAAAAAGGCCCGGAATTGCAGCGGGTGTAAATGCAGGCAATACTGTAAGAGCTTCGGCAATTCTAACTTGGAACAATCCATAACTTATAGGTGAAAACACGATTGTCAGGACTGCATAAATTGCTCCTATAACAGCTGCTTCAGTAATAAATCTGAGGCTCTTGTTTTTTTTATTCACAAATTTATACATAAAACATCCCTTTCAGCAAGATCCATCTTATAATAATTATTATAAGATGATCAACTTTAAACTTCATAATTATTATTTGCAGTTGTCAGCAGTAATAACTGTATTTATACAAATAATTATGCAAGTAATTACGCAAATTAACATGGAAATAATCATATCATCGTTTATTGCATTTTTCAATAAGCTCAGTTAATATATCTATATATGCTTAATACTACTATGTCAATTTAGAGAGCGATGTCTTCTGTGATATTTTTTTGTTGTTCTTCGGCAAAACACATAATAATAAAGTAGTATTAAATAAAGCAATATTAAATGATATTAATAGAAATTCCTAAAGGAAGGGGTTTATATAAAATGATTGAAAATTCAAAAGTAGCAGTATTGGAGACAACTCCTGAGACCGTAATCGAAGATTACAAGAAGCTTATGAGGATGTCGGATTATGATAAGTATTTAAAAAAGGACAGGCCAACCATACTTAAAAATAACATATCATGGCATTTCCCTTATCCGGGAGCAAACACTACTCCCTGGCAGATGGAGGCAGTTATACAGTGCCTGCGTGAAGATGGCTATAAAGATATAGTTTGTGTTGAAAATAAAACTGTTGTAACAAATGCGTATAAAGGTGAAAGACTTAACAAATATGTTGATATATTTAAAAAGTATAATATACCTGTTTTATATAACTTCAAGGAAGAGGATATGAAATGGGTTAAATATGAACCAAAAGGGGAAATACTGGTACTTGACAAGATTTTCCCGGATGGCATATATATACCTGATTATTTTTTTGATAAAAATATAATACATCTGCCTACCATGAAGTGTCACATTTATGCCACAACAACAGGAGCAATGAAAAATGCTTTCGGAGGTCTGCTGAACACAAAAAGACACTACTGTCACAGTGAAATCCATAAAACACTTGTAGACCTTCTTACCATACAAAAGGAAATTCACTCTGGGATATTTGCAGTAGTTGATGGAACTGTATCGGGAAATGGGCCTGGCCCAAGAACTATGAAGCCGGCTGTTACAAATTATATATTGGCAGGGGGAGATCAGGTCGCTGTTGATGCGGTATCCTCAAAAATTATGGGATTTGACCCAATGAGCCTTGAATACATTAGAGAAGGAAACAATGCAGGTCTGGGCAATGGAAGGATGGAGAATATTGAAGTAGTTGGTGAAGATATTTCAAATGTAAATTGGGGATATACAGTAGGAGATAATACAGCAAGCAAAGTAGGGGATCTGTTATGGTTTGGACCGTTAAAAAAGCTCCAGAGACTTATGTTCCATACTCCAATAGTTAATATCTTTATTTGGGGTTCGGCATTCTATCATGATGTTATATGGTATAATTTGCAAGGTAAAAAAGTGGTAAAAGATTATCAGAATAATACCCAATGGGGCAGGCTTTTTAAGTCGTATAAATAGGGAAACCAAACTGCTTTTCAAGTACAGCTTGTTACAGATGGTCATTTGTGGATCGATGCATTATCAAATGTGGATCGATGCATTATCAAATCTAGCTCATGAAGAGCTAAAGAAACATGTTGAAAGGGTAGGAAGAGTTATTTATACTTCCAACCTCTTATTCCTGGAACCGTTCCTTTGTTTCGTTGTTTTATTATTCCTCCAAAAGCTGCATACAGAATAACAGGGCTCTTGGCAGATGAAATGGTCCTTTCCACATGGAGCCCTTTAAAGTATGCGATACAGTTCCATCTCTATGTAGATATCCGTACCATTCGCCATATTCCTTATCCGGGAACCTGCTGAAAGCCCAACTGTGAACCTTTTCATACCAATCCATATATTCCTGTTTCCCCGTATATTTATGTGCAAGAAGAAGGGCATAGAGAGCTTCTGTATGAGGCCACCATAGTTTCATATCCCATTCAAGCTGTTCCTCCGGTCTTCCGTCTATATCCACAAAATATAAAATTCCGCCGTATTCCTTATCCCAGCCAAGGTCCAGTGACCAGTTCAATATATCCAGGGCTTTCTGCATAAGGGCATCATCCTTTTGGTACTTTGCTTCTTTCATCAGGAACCATGATGCTTCTATTGAGTGCCCGGGGTTTATGCACCTTCCTGCAGGAGTATCCAATCTTTCACCATTTAAGCCTACTGTTTCAAAGAGAGCTTTTACTTCCGGTTTTAGGAAATCTTTTAGTATTTCATCTACAAGTCTCTTTGCGATATGATCATATGCATTTCCTGCATTTCCCATGTCTGTTTCTCTTAAGATATAGTTGGTATTCAGTAATATCATAGGAACAGCCATGGCTTTTGATGCTCTTGTTTCTGCATAGACCTTGGGTGTTATCTTATATGGGTCATTTGCAGAATTTTCATAAATTGACAATACCATTTTATATATGCTTTTAGCCTTATCAAGAGCAGCTGTATTACCTGTAGTTTTGTAATATTCTGCCAGAGCAATTATAGCAAAGGTTTCACTAAACAAGTAACGCCTTTTCCTAAGAGGTTTCCCGTCCTGTGTTACCTGGAAGAACATACGGCCATCATCATCAAAACAATGCTTCATAATAAAATTATATCCCAGGTGGGCTGCTTCAAGCCATTCATCTTTTTTACCCAAAGTATTGCAGAGCCTTGAGTAAATCCACAATCCCCTGCCTTGAAACCAAACAGATTTATCTGTATTGAAGACTTTCCCTGTCCGGTCAACACTAGTAAGATAACCACCGTATTTGTGGTCAAGAGAATGATTTAGCCAAAATGGTATACAATCATCCAATAAAGAGCTTTTGTAGAATTTGTAAAGCTCATTTTTTCGGTTTTTATCCATATTATTTTACCTCCAAAGACGTTTTGATGTAGTAAGTAGTATTTGACACCATAAATATCATTAATTATATTTTACACATTAAATATAATTCCTGCAATTATATTTATGGTGTCACCGCAGATCCTGGCATAATTAAATCCGGCATCTATTTTACCTAAAAAACAAATTCATTTTTCTCAGTAAGTTCCTTTGACTTTTCTATTAACTCACTCAGAATGTCAATCATACTTTCTGAAAGCTTTTTAGCCTCTTCTGTCGCTTTTATGGTAGCTTCACGGTTACCGGCATTTATACTGTTTATTACTACATTGCCTGTGTTATGAAACCCGTGATGTATATCCTCTATCTTATTCCAACTATTTAATATTTCAGGATGAGAAGGCTTTACAGAGTAGTAGAAATGACCGAAACTGCAGTTATGGTCATTTGTCTGAAGAGGTCTTATTTCCATGGCTTCGACCATAGATTCAAGCTCTGAAACCCACCTTTTATGGTTCTTAATTGCTTCTTCAATAAACTCTGAAAATTTCTCGTTGGGAATGCTGTATAATCTGTCAAGTATAATTTCCCCACACTTCTTTGTTGCATCATCCAAATTATTTTCCAGTATCAACATAGCTTCAGATAAGTTTTCCATATCCTTGCCAGTAGATTCCAGTGAAGATGAATGGATGCGAAGTTCTCCGGACATTAGGGTAAGACTGTTCATGAAATTTGTAAGTTCCTCAAGAGATGATGTAATTTCTTCGCTTACAGCACTTATATTTTCCAGGCTTGATGCAATACCTGTAATGGATTGGTTGCTGGATTCTATTGACGACATCATTTTTGCAATGGAAGTATTAATATTTGTCAGGGAATCGGCAGTATGTTCAATGCTTTCGGAACTTTTAGCCGAATTATTATATATATCATTTACAATATTGCCTATAGATGTAAGCAGATTTTTTGTTGAGTCAGATAGTTTGCGGATCTCTTCAGCTACTACGGAGAATCCCCTGCCGGCTTCTCCAGCCCTTGCAGCTTCAATAGATGCATTAAAAGCAAGAAGGTTTGTCTGATCTGATATTTCATAAATTCCATCAACAATCTCTTTCATACTATCAAGGGATTCCTGCAGGATTTTAAAATCATCTTTCATAGATTGAGAGTATACGAGAGCATTTTTAGTATCTATAGAAATCTGATTAACTACATTCCGATTATCGGTCGTGTTCTCCTTGAGCTGATTTGCTCTTAATGTGATGTTTTCAATGGAGTATGCAATTTCAGTATTGGCATTTGTTATTTCGGTTGCTGAAGCAAGGGAACTCTCTGATGACTTATGCACATCAAATGACATATTATTTATTTTTGAACCTATATTATTAACTTTTTCACCGAAGAATTTCATTTTCAAATCGAAACTGCTTGTTAAAAAAGCAGCCTTAAAAATATCTTCAAAGATAGATACAAGTTTTTCCCTGCCTTTTTCGAGACGGTCAAAAATTAATGGAATATCCCTTTGCCAATTACCTTTAAACTTTTTGTTTACATTGTAATTTTGATCATTATTTGTACATTCCATCGCGCGGATTATTTTCTGGATCGGTTCATATTTTTTTCTACTATAAATCATTTTCTACACCCCTTATTATTTATCGGATTAACAGTTAACAACTTTATATAAAAATGTAAAAAAAACGAGATAAATAGTTCTGTATGTTTATAATAACTCTATCGACTTTTTTCGCTATTTTTTTCAAAAAATATTTTAAATAATATAAGGCTGTGGTAAAATGAAATAAGATACAATAAAACAATATAAGTGATATTGAATCATTTATATGCATGCCAAAATATAGAAAAGGGGGATATAAGGCCATGTGGAAAGAATTTAAACAATTCGCAGTAAAAGGGAACATAATTGATATGGCAATGGGTATAATTATCGGTTCTGCATTTAGTAAAATTGTAAGCTCTCTGGTAAATGATATGATTATGCCGATTTTCAGTTTGATTATTGGAAGAATTGATTTCACCAACCTATTTATAGCACTGGATGGCAAACACTATGAGAAGCTTGGGGATGCAAAAGAAGCTGCAGTTTCAACAATTAATTATGGAATGTTTATATCAGCTATCATTGATTTTTTAATTATTGCATTTTCCTTATTCCTGATAATAAGAAATGTTAATAAATTAAAAAAGAAAGAAGAGGCACCGCCTGCAGAGCCTACAGCAAAGGTTTGTCCATATTGCCAAAGCACTATATCAATAAAAGCTACAAGGTGCCCTCAATGTACCTCTGAGCTTGTAGAAACAATGAAGGTTTGATTTTTAAGTATATATGAGGTTACAGGATATACTTGACTATTTTATGGGTGTATCCTGTTGCTTTATGCAATATCAATTCAATGTAAAATCAACATCATTAGCCAAAACCTGGTATTTCTTAATGTATTTAGATACAGGCTCCATTATTTACCTCCGTTTTGTCTCTCCGTTCTGACTCTCCGTTTTGGCTCTCCATTTTGGCTCTCTATTCTGGCTTCCATTTTGCAGCTATACACCTGCATACAATTTCAAAAAGCCAACAAATTATAGCTGAATTAAATTATTTAGTAACAGGCACTGGTTAATTATAACACTAATTTTGCAAAAAGTTAACAGTTTACGGAAAATATCAACATATTTAAACTATATCAATACTTTTGAATAGACAAATAAATTCTATTATGATAGCTTATATTTGCAGGGAAAAGTTGCAGCAAGCTTTAATATGATTACAGGGGGAATATATAAATGGATTTCAACAGTAACACTAAAATCATAGATAGTCATGTGCATATCAGAAGTTTAAAGAGTATGGAATTTCTCTATAATTATTTAAAAAACTATAACCTGAAAAAAATAAATATTGTAAGTTTGGCATGTAAAGATCAAAGTGAAATAGCGCAAAATCTTTTATGTGCGTTATTTAAACTGCTGCATCCTAAAAGTGTATATGCTTACGGCTCATTAATGTACCCGTACTACCCGCTGGATGAAAAAATACCGTATAATTATAACCTTGTTGAGCAGGTTAAAACATTAATGAATATGGGGTTCGACGGCATTAAGATGCTGGAAGGAAAGCCTACCTTGAGGAAGAAGATAGGTATACCACTGGATTCTCCCATTTTTGATGATTACTATTCATATCTTGAAGAACAAGAGATACCAATAGTATTCCATACAGCAGATCCCGAAACTTTCTGGGACAGGGAAACTGCACCTGAATTCTCTTTTGAGCAGGGTTGGTTTTATGGTGATGGCACATTCCCGGGAAAAGAGACTATATACAATGAAATTGACGGGATATTGAGTAAATTTCCAAAGTTAAGGGTAACCTTTGCTCATTTTTATTTTCTATCAAATTACATAGAGAGAGCGGAAGCATTTCTTAATAAGTGGAAAAATGTAAGCCTTGATATTACGCCGGGTCGTGAAATGTATGATAATTTCTCAAGGAAACCATCAGAATGGAAAGCTTTCTTTACTAAATATCAGGACAGGATTGTCTTTGGAACTGATATGGAAGACAGTATGTTCCAGGGAGGTCCTTCAGATATAATAAATACAATTAGGAGATTTCTTGAGACGGGTGATAAATTTCATAATTGGGGTTTTGAAATAAACGGACTGGCCCTTGATAAAAATGTTATTGACAAAATTTATTATAAAAACTTTGAATCCTATGCTGGAAGCAATCCAAAAATGGTAAATACTAAAAGACTGCTTGATGAGTGCAGGAGAATAAAGGGTATAGCACTAGAAAGTCCGGCTTTAAGCACAGTAGTTCCTGAAATAAATAAAATAATTGAAAATATAACGAGTCGATAGATGTCCCCCACCTCTACTGATGCGTTATAAAATAAACCGATTATAGGCTATTATATTAATACCGGATAATATTGAAATATATTTCGTATATAGGATCATATTATTGCATTTTGATGTAAAACACATAATTAACTAGGATTCTAAGGAGACGACAGAAATGGATAAAAATGATAAAAAAAGCAATACACTTAAATTTAAAAAATATTTAAACTCTCTTTCAATAAAGTTTATTGTTTGTACTGCTGCAGTTACACTTATTTCAGTTTTGTCCATAGGATTATTTTCTTTTTTGTATATCAGCAATAGCATAAATGAGGAAATTACACGTTATAATACTCAGCGTTTGAACTATGTTAAGGAAACAGTAGACAATAGGGTGTTTGGCAAAACGCTTAATATTCTATCCGGGCTTTTGGTAAAGAACGAGTTTAATGAATTGTTATATTATTACCTGCAGCATCCAAAAACCAATAATTTAACTAAGGTTAACTCAGTTATGACAATTCTAAAAGATAAAGCACTTACAAACAGCGATATATTATCTTCAGTATCAATTTATTATAAAAACAACGATATTGTAATATCCTCATCAAGTGGAATTAAATATCTGAATGATACAAATAAGAATCTGCCTTTCGATGATGAGTGGATCGATATTTTTGATGATATGAGAAAAAGCAATAAAGGAAGGAATCAAAATGTTATATGGATTCCCACAAGAGAAACTCCATGTTCATATGGCTACACAGCAAATGAATATAATATATCACTTATTGGAAAGTTTCCGCAAAATTATGTCCAGGAGGGTTATGATTCCTTAGTGTGTTTGAATATCAGCGAAAAAGTATAAGGAATACAATAAATGATATTGTAAAAGATGATGAAATAAATGTTTTAATAGTTGACAGCAAAGGCAATGTAATGTCTGATAATAATGGAAAAAGTATTTGCTCAGATATAAGTAATAGTGGTATTTTTAATGTTGTGAACCAGGATTCCGGAGAGCATGATATAGAGACTAAATCATTGATAGAAATTGATGGAATAGAAACTGTAATTTCATCAGTAAAATCAGATTACTGCGGCTGGTATTACATTCTTATGGCTCCCTCGTCTGTATACTTTCAAAAAACGGTTATTGCAAGAAAGATAATATTCACATTATGTGTAATAATATTTTTTGTTTTACTTTTTGTAGTAATGTTGATTTCTGTAAAACTAACATACCCCTTTAACAGGATATTAACAAATGCAAAAAATGTGTTGGGTGAAAAGCGCAGTGAAGTTTATAGAAATGAATTATTATGCATTAATGATGCATTAAACATGCTGTCGCAAAAAACAAATGTTCAGGAACAGATTTTAAATGGCAATAGAGATTTGGTAAGGCAGACTTTCTTTTTAAATTTAATGAGTGGGCAGAAATTTAATGATAATGATATAGAAAAGACACTGGAATTTTTAGACCAGGACATGAGTCTTCCTTACTTCACAGTTGCAATCATACAGAATAATATGTTTGCTAAAGCTGATTCCCTGTTTAATAAAATTGAAAATGATATATACCATTATATAGATAATAGAGAATATGATTATATAAATAGGGATTTGAATATTATTTATATAAAATACAATGAGCATCATATATCACTGATTATTAACCACTTAATACCTTCACCTAAAATTGCTGCTGATTTTGTTAATAACTTAAAAGAATACATTGAAAAAAGATTTGATGCGATCCTGCATTACAGTATTGGAACTGTTTGCAATAAAATTAATCAGATTGACAGATCATTTTACGACGCTTATGATGCATTAGCCTACTCATCCATTTATCCCACAATAAGGATTTTTGAGCATGATATAACCAAGAAATGGGATAAGAACAATAACTTAGAGTACGGATATATTGATAGCTTTGTTAAAAGTCTGAACGAATATAGACTGGACAACTGCAAACAATATTTGTATATTATTATGAACAATG
Source organism: Clostridiales bacterium (assembly GCA_035362115.1). Lineage (GTDB taxonomy): Bacteria > Bacillota > Clostridia > Acetivibrionales > DUMC01 > DUMC01. Next base: position 29,967 of record DAOSDD010000005.1, read on the forward strand.
TGATTGAGGAACATTTATCATATAAAACATATAAAAGTATTATTAATGAAATAATACTATCAATAGAAAAACTTGTAATAAACACTAAAATTGACCTGAGCGAAATATTTAGTGTTTCAATAGCTGAACAGGTAGAATCTCAATACTATATTATTGATGTATTCAAAACTATTGAATGTATATTGGGTAAAATTCTTGATCATATTGTATCTCAGCATTCCAGTCTTAATTCTGTATATGTGGCAGAGGCAAAAAAGTTCATAGATGAGTATTATTATAAGGACATTTCCATTCAGGATATAGCTGATAAACTGAATATCAGCAGACACCATCTGTGCCGTGTTTTCAAAGAAACCACCGCTAACACTCTTTTAAATTACATTACTGAAGTAAGGATGAATAAAGCCAGGGAGTTATTAGCTGAAGGCAAACTCCCAATAAATGATATTGCAAAGGAAATTGGCTTTAATAACACTACTTATTTTAATAAAAAATTCAAGCAAAATTTCGGTGTTACACCAACACAGTATCAGAGTAATGTTAGCTGTGAAAAGACGGTATAGTACCTTAATAGATATCAATATCATTCAAGCATATCAATAAAGTTTAATATGTATTAATCAATACATTTGAATTATATCAATTATTTTGAATAGACAACTGCGTAAATCGTATGTTAGCATTGAGTCATAAAATATACCGGGCAAAAAATGGTATAAAGTTATTATTAAAGAAAGAGGCGAGATTGTGAACCCTTCAAAAGTTACTGCTTCAGCTTCAGATATTAAATATGGAAAGAAGCTTTCAGGTAAAAACTCAAAATCTTGTAAAAATTCAAAAGTCTCTAAATATTTCAGCGAATGTGCCGATAACTATCAGCTTGTTCTAATGTTTTTACCTGTTATTATATGCCTGGCATTGTTTAGTTATGCACCAATGTACGGCCTTGTCATTGCATTTAAAGATTTTCAACTGCTAAAGGGTATTTCAGGAAGTGAATGGGTAGGTCTTGAGAACTTCAGAAAGCTGCTTATCACGCCCAGTTTTCATGAAGTGTTTAGAAATACAGTAGTAATAAGTTTACTAAGAATACTATTTGGGTTTCCTGCTCCAATTATTTTGTCTATATTACTTAATGAAATATATCATAATACCTATAAAAAAATAGTGCAGACGATAAGCTATCTGCCCCACTTTCTTTCATGGGTTGTTCTGGGTGGATTATTCATGCAGGTGCTATCACCTTCCGGTGGGTTAGTAAATCAGGTAATAACTGCATTTGGAGGGAAGCCCATATATTTTCTGGCAGATCCGAATTATTTTATAGGTATGCTGATAGCTACAGGAATATGGCAAAGTGCAGGCTGGGGAACAATTATATACCTAGCTGCAATAACATCAATTAATACTGAGCTGTACGAAGCAGCTGTTGTTGATGGTGCTACCAGATTTAAGCAAATAATACATATTACCTTGCCATCAATAGCACCTACTATTACCATATTGTTCATACTGCAGATGGGAAATATTGTAAACGCTGGTTTCGATCAGATTTATAATCTTTACAACCCTGCTGTATATAAAGTAGCAGATATTATTGATACATATATGTACAGAAAAGGTCTCATTAGCATGCAATATAGTTTTGCCAGTGCTGCAGGTTTATTTAAAAACATTATCTCATTCATTCTTGTATTCCTTACAAACTGCGTTGTAAAGAAGTTTAATGAATACTCGATTTGGTAAATAAAAATCTGCAAATAAAAAATATGGTGAAATTACAAACACTTTTATATACTGAAAGGATGAGCTTAGCATGTCACGCATATTAAAAAAAACATTGGGGGACAAGATTTTTGACGTAGTAAATTATATATTTATGTTTATATTTTGCCTTACAATATTACTCCCTTTTATTCATCTTCTTGCACAGTCCTTTGACAAGGTGGGTAACATTTCTGCTGAAGGTTTATACATATGGCCGGAAGAGTTTACCTTTGATAATTATAAAATGATTGCAAAAAACAGGTATATATGGAATGGTTATTATAATACATTTTTTAGAACAATTGTTGGTACCGGTATGTCATTATTCTTTACATCAATGGGAGCCTATGCATTATCGAAAAAAAGATTTCCAAACAGGACATTCTGGACAATGGTAGTTGTGTTTACAATGTTTTTCAGCGGCGGACTTATCCCAACTTTTCTCTGGATAAAGAAACTGGGACTTCTTGATAAGAGAATGGTTCTTATACTACCTGGTCTTATTGGAGCATATAACCTGGTACTAATTAGGAACTTTTTTCAGCAGATTCCGGGAGAACTCGAAGAATCAGCAAGAATTGATGGTGCCAGGGATTTTACAGTATTCTTAAGAATAATACTTCCTGTTTCAAAGCCGATTCTGGCAACTGTTGCTTTATGGCTGGCAGTAGGGCACTGGAATGCGTGGTTTGATTGTCTTGTTTATATAAAGGATACTAAAAAATACGTAGTGCAGGTAATACTTCAGAGAATAATTCTACAGGGTACTCAACAGATGATGATGGATGATACAATGGTTCAAAAAGAGTATGAAAGCAGACCTGATGTAATAAAAGCTGCGTGTATTTACTTTACTACAATACCGATACTCTGTGTTTACCCATTCCTTCAGAAATATTTTGTTAAAGGAGTTTTCATTGGTTCGTTAAAAGGCTGAAGCAGGCAAACAAGGTTAAAAAGCCTTGTCAATATATCAAACTTAATGATATCAAACTTAAATGCTCAGGATTATTTAATGTAAGTATGTCTTTAAGTACCTGACTAAGCAGAAAAAAATTAGTGCAAATAATTAATACAAGGTTGCTTTTACAGGTGCTTTAGTATATAAAAAATATAGAAAGGGGAATATTTTAATGAAAACTGCAAAAAAAATCACTGCTTTAATACTTTCCGTTATCTTTACAGTAGCTCTTCTGGCAGGCTGTGGAGGAAAGAAGAATGGCAATGCAGCAGAACCAACAAAAAAGGGGACAACTGGTACTACAGAAAAAGCAGGTAGTAATACTGACAATAAACAGGAAGAGACATATACATACACAATAATACAATGGCTTCCTGCACCACTAGACGACAATGCTCCAATGGTAAAAAAATGGGAAGATGAGTTTGGGGTAAAGTTCAAATTTGACTATATTGAGACAACTAAAATTACTGAACTTTTACCCTTGAGAATTGCATCCGGAGATATTCCTGATATAATTACAAGCCTTGACTATAATGGCTTTTATGATTATGTAAAACAGGGAATAGCCGGTACTTGGGATGAGGAGTTTTTCAGAAAAAACGCTTCTTATATTTCAAAATTAATGGATGAAATGGGGGAAGATTCCTGGAAAATAAGCAAGTATAACGAGAAAATGTTTACTGTACCCGGTATTAATTGTGAATATATGTATGGAGCGGCAATGATATGGCGAAATGACTGGCTTAAAAATCTGGGAATAACAGAAATTCCATATAAGCTTGATCAAGTAGAGGCTGCATTGTACAAGTTCAGAAATGGTGATCCTGATGGAAACAAGCAAAAAGACACATATGGACTCTCTCAGGATGGCATGAAAATGATATTGGGCGCTTTTGGCGCTCCGGAAAAAAATTGGATTGATGATGGAAATGGAGGAGTCATTTATTCAAGTATAGCACCCCAGACAAAAGATGCCCTGGTATTGTTAAGAAAATGGTATAAAGACGAAGTTCTTGATCCTGAATTTATAACTGGTGAGAACAAGGGCGGGTATTGGGCCTTAAGTCATGCTTTCTGCAATGGAAGAATAGGTTTCACGGCAAGAGCTGTAAATGCTCACTGGAAAGACCCTAAACTTTGGGAATTAGGAGAGGCGCCATATTTAAAAGAGGTAAAAGCAACAAGATTACCTATGCCCGAAGGAAAAACAATGCAGATAAGCGAGGATAAAACCGACCTTAATGATCCTACTATTTACCTTACAGCACTTGGAACGGATATAAAGGGCTACATTGCATATCTTACAGGAGATACGCAAATGCTTGAAGACTATTTTACTGTGTGGCAAAAGTTACTTGAAATGGAAGTTAACCATCTTGTGCTTTATAAAAAAGCTGTTGTATGGCGAATACTGGAAATGACTGGTATGCTTCCTGAAGAACTCAGGCAGCCATTACTAAATTTTTTTTATAAATGGGCAAACAGCGAGGAAGGTATAGGTTCTATAGATCACAGTTTATATCAATCACCTTATTATCCGAGACAGAACCATGGGTTAATACCTGCTCTGGGACTTGTATATCTTTCTGATTATTTCACAAAGTTCCATGCGGATTTAAAGGAACCCTATATATGGAAGGAAAAAGCTGATAAAGTATATGCTCCATATTTTAGTGGGAGCTGGAAACCCGTATGTGATGGCCTTTGCCATGGTTGGTGGCTTTCACAACCAGCAATGCTTGAATATGGGCTCATGGATGACAAACATAGGTATTTTGAGGGCGGCGGAGCACGTAAGGCTGCAGAATGTGCTATGACCGTAGTTAATAGTGAAGGCTGGATGCCATGCTCAGGTGATAGTGATATTTTGAGGCAATTCCCTGGATTTAGTTTAAGGATTGCAGCTGCTTATTATAATGATGGAAGGTATAGGTTTGTTAATGAAATGGCCCCTTTCGCACAGAGGGGATATTGCGGTCCAATTACATATCCTCCCCGCGCATTCGATACAGGTGTGCAAAAAGAAGAACCTTGCGATAAAATCGGCATCGATGTTATTCCTATTGATCCACTTGTATATTACGCCTGGGAGAAAGAACCTAAATTAGCTTCAGGTGCATCTGATGCTCCTCCTAAAGCTCCCATAGATAAATGCTTTGATAAGCTGGCTATACGTACAGGCTGGGGAAGGGATGATGATTATCTGTTGATAGATGGCCTTGGAGGAGGATCCCACTCGTATGCAGATGCTATGAGTATACTGGATTACCAGAGATTTGGGGTGAGTTTTATTGTGGCAGAAGACTCCTTGCACTGGCCGGAGCCTGAAAACCATTCAATGGTTACCATTTACAAAGATGGCAAAAAGGAAAAAATCCCAAGCTTTGCTGAGTTGATGGAGACCGTTACTGATGGTAAAGGGAATATGTATGCTAAGATGAAGTTGAAGGATTATAATGGCGCAGACTGGATAAGAGAAATTTACATGATACCTGAAAAATGTGTAGTTTTCCATGATACTATAATAGCAAATGATTTTGGAAATTACACAATAGAGAACCATTTTAGGACACCAGGCATTGCAGAATTTGAAAATACTGCAGGAAATATTATTAGAAGCAAAAGAAAAACACGGAATGGAGAAACTGTGGAATTTAAACTTCTTAGTAAGTGCAGCAGGAATTCAACATATAGCATGGAAAAGATTCCTATAGACTTGAAATATAGGGTTTTACCCGGAAGTGAACTTCCTTTCTCTGAAGAAACCAATGATGCTGCAGCAGGAAGGAAACGTTACCATTTAAGAGATATCTGTCTTAGTGTATTTACTGCAAGAACCGCAGTAAAACTTAATAAGGGTGAACAGGTTAAATTTACTCATGTTGCATGCGCTGATAAGAATTCTGTAAATATAGAAATACTGGAAAATAGCATAAAAATGTTGGAAAATAACAGCAAAATATTGGAGAATGAACACTCATATAAGGAATCTCGAAAACCGGTAAATATAAATTTAAAAATCGGCGATGAAATATATACTTTGCCATTTAGCCTTGAATCAATAAATGCAGGAAATGTTGATAATGTTGGAGATGTTGGAGATGTTGGAAATGTAGGAAGCACAACTAATATTTCCATATCCGAAATAAAAAGAGGATATGAAATAAAAACTGTATGTGAGGAAAGCTCAGCCATAACTGCAGCACAATTAGTGCAGGATAAGTATTTGCTGTGTGGTTTGAAAGATGGAACGGTAACTATGTATGATGTAGAAGGTAATACTATATGGTCTTCTGAAGTTGATGGTAAAATACATGATGTTTCCTTGCTTGAGGATAAAGGCACCAAAACTGTTTTCGCAGCACATGGGAAAGCAGGTATAACTGCTGTTAATGAAAAAGGAGAAGTACTATGGAGTAAAAAAATAACAAGAATTCCTACATTATATCCCTGGTGGGAGTTCGATGATCCAACACCTGTTAAAATCAAGACTGGCATACTAAACGGGGAAGGATTGGCTCTTATAGGGTGTGGTGATAACTATGTAAGATTCTATGATAAAGATGGAAATATGAAAGATGCTTATTACTACTTTGCATCAGTACCTGCATATATTCATATATTTGATGTTGATAGTGATGGTGAGCAGGAAGTTATTGTGGGAGGGGGCATTATAAGTGCTGACTCAGGAATTGATATACTGGATAGCAAAGGCAAGGCTTTGACGAGATTTGGGTCAGAGGGCTGGGTAAGCAAGACAACTGCTTTTGAATTTGCACAAATGAATGGCTATAATGTAATTGCCTGCGGAGTTAACCATAGAACCAACCTTCATTTGTACAGAGTAGAATCTTCCAACCCGGACCAAAATAAAATATCCTATAGAAGAATTGTTTACAATGAACTTGCAGGTGCTGTTACAGGTATAGCATTGATTCCATATTATGAAAGAATATTTGCCGGGACTTCACAGGGATTTGTATCAGCATATGATTTCCATGGAAAAGAGTTATGGATGGAGATGATGGAAGGTGCCGTAACAGATATTGCCGCTTGGAAGAACAGTATAATTGTAACTGAGAAAACAGGGAAAGTTAATATAATGACACTGGATGGCAAGCTCGAAGCTTCAACAAAACTGGATACTGCTGCTGCAAATATTTTGAAAGGTTCCAAGAATCTATATTTCATTTCCGGAAATTGCATATTAAAAATCTAGCAGTACAAGTAAAAAGAGAAAAGTATATAGTTCACCTTCGCAAATAGTGTAAAAATATTGAATGGCGGTATATCTCATAAATAACCTGGAGACTTGACTCCAAAAGCAAAATCGAAAATTTGCATATGTATACCGCCTTCTCAATATCTGCAGACATTATTGCTAATGCAGGAATTATATACATTCTTACAAACACTTGTAATATTCTTCCTCAACCTCATCAAAGGAGAAGCTATACCCTGCATTATTAAGTATATCAAGGGTTGTCTTCATAACAAGGTCAGGTTTAATATCTTCAACTTCCAGAAGGAAGGTCAAATATTCAAATGTCATATCAAACAGTTCTGCCCAATTGCAAATTTCTTTAAGGTTTATTGAATCTTCCACAGTTTCCTCCCTCTTATCTTTGTCATTCTATAATAGTATTTTAGCATTTTATTTTTTATTATACAATTACGTAAAAATGTTATATAATAAAAATGTACCGCAGTATATAGCTGCAAATAAGTAAGCATATAAAGGGGGGGTTTTTTTGAAAGTAATCAAAAAAGATGGAAGAGTGCAGCCCTTCGATTTATCAAAAATAATATTTGCTCTTGAACGCATATCAGATGAATGCAGTCAACCGTTTACGCAATCGGATTTAACCTTTGTGGCGAAGAATATAGAAAAGAGCATTAGAGCGGCTATGGAAAACAAGGATGAAGATATAATCCACACATCCAAGATAAGAACTATTGTTATAAAAGAATTGGAGCAGGCAGGGTTTAAACATATTGCAGATTGTTATAAAGAATATGTCAAAGGTTTTGGAAAACCCGATTCCCCAAATAATATATAACTAATATATATAACTAATATATAACTGTAAGCAATAAACTAAGACAACAGCCGGAAGCAATAGAGTTGAGAAATTTGCTGAGTCATCAGGAGCAGTTTCCAATGACTCAGCAAATACAACTATTCCTTCTCAAACATATCTTTTCCAACCCCGCAAATTGGGCATACCCAATCCTCCGGAATATCCTCAAATGCAGTTCCAGGAGCAATGCCGCCGTCCGGGTCTCCTTCTGCAGGGTCATATACATAACCGCAAGCTGTACATACGTATTTATCCATATTTCCACTCCTTTAGATAAGTTGAATTCTTTTTGGCAAGTTATATAATTTAATTTAACTGTACCTGCTAAATAATCTACCCGTTTTCCTATCATAGTAACAGTTATTTCACTGATAAGAGGTATAAATTTTAAATTGTATGCAGAAAATGTCCTCAAAGAAATTAAAACAAAAACGGGTCCTTTTGAATTCTCCATAATACATGCTTTATTCCGCCGGCTATCAGGTCAGCCATCTTCATAACCAAAAATAAACGGGTATTTTGAAGGATCAGGAAATCCATAAAACCTCCCAGGTTGACAATACCTACTATGTGAATATTACCTATAGGGGGAAGTTCTTTTTTTAAAGCCGATCCAGGGTTAATAGGGCCTTCTCCTATAGATACAAAACCTACATGCTCCATTTTGCCTAAGCAGGCATCTATGGCAATTATAAAGGGATTTATACAATTTATGTTTATGTCTTCCATTACTTTACTTAGATTTTTGGCATGAACAGGGTTTTCAAGAGTACCGTAAACAGATATATTTTTTCTATTATTCATATTCATAATTTTATGTCCAATAAGCGGGCCAAGACTGTCCCCGGTTGACCTGTCGGTACCGATGCATACAAAAACTATAGATTTATACCCATCGGATATATCTTTACATATCAGCTTATATAGTACATCTGCAAAATAGTGGAAAGCTCCCGGACTGTTTATATCTATGAAATGTTTCTCTACTGAGGTTTTAATAAACATTTATTACCCTCCATACTCAAATTATGTAATTCTATGAACAATGATAGCTTACCGGTATAAACAGGTGGTTTTACCCCAGCACCTTAAAATAAAGCTGTACCATAGTATATAATTGGCGCATAGTTTATATTATTACCGTTACCAATACAAATATTACAGAAGTTTCAATATTTTCCTTCAAATATAGAAAATGCTCCTCAGTATATCTTTTTTGTTGATATAAACGAAGTATTTTGTTATTATAAAAACATAAATAATAAGTGGGTATTTTTTAAGATTAAGGTAATGTAGAGGGGAAGAATGATAAGTGTATCCTGAATTAGCATATGATACAAATGATACAAGAGAAAAAAACAGTGAAACGAGCATTTACAATACTGATGGATATCTAGTCGAAGGGGAGATGCTTCCAATAGAAGATGTAATTAACGGAATGTTGGACTGGGTAAGAGTGCTTGACCTTAACGGGAATATTATCTATATAAATAAAGCTATGGAAGAAGCTCTTAAACGTCCTGTAGTAGGTAAAAGATGCTATGAAGCTTTTGGCAGGGCTGAACCTTGTAAAGATTGTGTATCTCATAAATGTGCATTTGATGGTAAAACTCATGAAAAAGAAGAAGTTTTTGATGACAGGTACTTCTCAGTTATGAGTTCACCAATAAAAAATAAACATGGCGATGTTGTTGCTATTGTAGAGGTTCTGAGGGATGTTACAAAGGTAAAACTTCTCCAAAAACAGATAATGGAACAGAACAGGAAGCATAGGGATGATATTGAAATGGCAAAAAAAATTCAATTGAGTTTATTGCCTGTGAAACTACCTAAAGACAAAGCCGAATTTTCCTATATCTATACTCCCTGTGAGACCTTGGGAGGAGATTTTTTAGATATTTTTATGATAGATGATGATCATTTTGGACTATACATTGCTGATGTAGCCGGGCATGGAATTACATCATCTCTTTTAACTGTGTTTTTAAAATCTACATTTAACAAGGAAACCTTGTCTCCTTCACTTGCTTTAATGGAATTGTACAGGGAATATAATAAAATGGGATTTGACACTGATCTTTATATTACTGTTTTTTACTCAATAATTGATCTCAAAAACAATACTATCACTTATTCAAATGCAGGGCATAATATTTGTCCTATTTTATTTAGCAGTACCAGATTCGAAATTTTGAGGAACGCGGGATTACCAATATGTGATTGGTCAGAGAAACCTGATTATATTGATAAATCTGAACTCTTATTTAAAAAAGACAGGGTATTTTTCTGTACAGATGGAATAATTGAGGTAAGGAACAATTTAAATGAGCAGTTTGGTGAGGAACGACTTCTTTATAATCTGGCAGCATGCAAATTTTGTCCGGATGTTGTCCTAAAAAGCATTATAGAACAAGCTTGCAAATTTGCGGGTGTAGATGAAATATCCACTATAGGTGATGATATTACTATGGCACTGCTTGAAATAGTTTAATGGAGGTGTAAATATGCAGAAATATACTGAAGAAGACATATTGAGAATGGTTAAAGAGCAGGATGTTAAGTTTATAAGGTTGCAGTTTACTGATATATTCGGAATATTGAAAAATGTGGCTATACCTGCAAGCCAACTTGAAAAAGCTCTAAATAATAAATGTATGTTTGATGGATCATCTATTGAAGGGTTTGTAAGAATTGAAGAATCGGACATGTATTTATGGCCTGATTTGAATACATTTGTTATTTTCCCGTGGAAGCCTCAGACTGGTAAAGTAGCAAGATTGATATGCGATGTACATAATCCTGATGGAATGCCTTTTGAGGGTGATCCAAGGTATGTATTGAAAAAAGTCTTGAAGAAGGCAGAAGATATGGGCTTTGATACTCTCAATGTAGGACCCGAGTGTGAATTTTTCCTTTTCCTAACTGGCAGTGAGGGCAATCCGACTGTCAAAACTCAGGATAATGCAGGATACTTTGATTTGGGACCTGTTGATCTGGGAGAAAGCGCCAGAAGGGATATTGTTGTTGCATTGGAGGAAATGGGGTTTGATGTAGAAGCCTCCCATCATGAAGGCGCTCCCGGACAGCATGAAATAGATTTCAAATATGCTGATGCTTTAACAGCAGCTGATTCAATACTGACTTTTAAGCTGGTAGTTAAAACAATTGCTCAAAAGCATGGACTGCATGCATCTTTTATGCCAAAACCCATATATGGAATTAATGGTTCTGGTATGCATACCAACATTTCCCTTTTCACAAGCGGGGTAAACGCGTTTTATGATGAAAAAGATCAGGTTAAATTAAGTAAGGAAGCTTATTGGTTCATTGGAGGGTTAATGAAGCATGCCAGAGCTATTGCTGTACTTACAAACCCGATTGTTAATTCATACAAGAGACTTGTACCTGGCTATGAAGCTCCGGTGTATATTGCCTGGTCTGCAAGAAACAGAAGTCCATTGATTCGAATACCGGCAGCAAGAGGAGCCAATACCAGGGTAGAATTAAGGTGTCCTGATCCTTCTTGCAATCCCTACCTTGCCCTTGCTGGTATATTGTCAGCCGGACTGGATGGAATAGAAAACAGGATATGCCCGTCCAACCCTACAGATAAGAATATTTTCTGCATGAGCGATGAACAGATGCAGAAGGAAGGGATATTTTCTCTTCCTGGAAATCTTAAGGAAGCAGTAGACGAAATGGCAAAAAGCAGTTTACTGAAGAAAGTTTTAGGTAACCATATATTTGAAAAGTATATTGAAGCAAAAAATGAAGAATGGGAAGATTACCGCAAGCAGGTTACACCATGGGAATTAAAACACTATTTAACCAAATACTAAGTAGAAAGCAGAAAGTAGAAAGTGGAAAGTGGAAAGTGAGGGGAGCTATATTATGCCTGCAAAACGCCCTTTAATTGGGATAACTCCAGGATATAGTTATGAGGAACAAAAGATCTATATAAACAATGGCTATATAGATGCTGTGAATCAGGCAGGAGGCTTGGCCATACTTTTACCCCTAACAGATGATGAGGAATTAGTTTCAGTGTTGGTTGATACCTGTGATGCATT
>DAOSDD010000006.1:0-40473 GCA_035362115.1 Clostridiales bacterium
TAAAAAATGTCCTACAGGCACATGCAGCAAACTAAGAACTTATTTTATAAACAAAGAAATGTGCAAAGGTTGCAGCAAGTGCACCAGAGTTTGTCCTGCAAATGCAATAACAGGAAAAATCAAAGAACCATTTGCCATAAACAGCTCACGATGTATAAAATGCGGTGCTTGTGTAGAGACCTGTCCCTTTGGGGCAATTGCAACCAATTAAGAAACATGGGGAGAAACATGGAGACAGTTCTCCTGTTTCGGGGGGTGTTTCAGGGGGGACAGTTCTCCTGTTTTTTCAGGGGGGACAGTTCTCCTGTTTTAACAGAAAGGGACAGTCGTTGACTAGAGAACTGTCCCCAAATCAAACGGAAGGAGATTAATCATATTATGAAAGGTACAATGACTATAGATGGACAAAAAATAGAGTTTGATAATGAAAAAAATATACTCGAGGTTATCCGTAAAGCAGGCATAGAGCTTCCTACCTTCTGCTATCATTCAGAACTAAGCATTTATGGAGCATGCAGAATGTGCATGGTTCAGGATAAAAAGGGAAAAACTTTTGCTTCATGCTCAGAGCTTCCGCGGGACGGTTTGGTAATATATACTAACACCCCATCCCTCCAAAAGCACAGGCGTATGATCCTTGAACTTATATTATCCAATCACGACAGGGACTGTACAACCTGTGAGAAAAACGGGAAGTGCAAGCTTCAGGAGCTTGCAGCCAGGTTTGGTATAAAGAAAGTACGTTTTGGCTCCAGACAAAATTCCCTTCCTATTGATGAAAGCAGCCCATCAATAATAAGGAATCCTAACAAGTGTATTCTTTGCGGCGACTGTGTAAGGATGTGTGAGGAAGTACAGGGAGTGGGTGTATTGGGTTTTGCATATAGAGGAGCAAAGATTGAAGTAACTCCTGCATTTAACAGACCCTTATCTCATGTAGATTGCACCGGTTGCGGCCAATGTGCTTTGGTTTGCCCTACAGGAGCTCTTCTTGTAAAAAATGATACGGAAAAGGCCTGGGGTGCCCTTCATGATAAAACTAAAAAGGTCTTTGCGATTATAGCACCTGCGGTAAGAGTAGCTCTGGGAGAGGAATTTGGTCTGTCTTCAGGACAGATTGTTACAGGTAAGATTGTTGCAGCCTTGAAAAAGATAGGATTTGATTTCGTATATGACCTGGGACTGGGTGCTGACCTTACTGTTATGGAAGAATCCAGAGAATTCCTAAATAGATTGAGTAAAGGTGAAAATCTGCCACTATTCACATCTTGTTGCCCGGCCTGGGTTAAATATGCAGAACAACAGCATCCTGAATTGCTGGAAAATATATCATCCTGCCGCTCTCCCCAACAGATGTTTGGAGCTTTAATAAAAGAGCATTTTAATTATGAAAATATTAGTTGTTCCACCAATTGCACCAGCAATTTTACCAGTGATTTTACCAGTGATTGTGCCTGTGACTGTGCCTGTGATGATAATAATACAGTGGTCATTTCTATCGTTCCCTGTACTGCAAAAAAAGCAGAGGCTATAAGACCGGAATTTGAATCAATTGGCATTAAGGATATAGATGCAGTAATAACAACCCAAGAGTTGGCTCATATGATAAAAGAATCAGGGATACTGTTTAATGAGCTTGAGCCTGAGGCTTTTGATATGCCTTTTGGCCTTTCCAGTGGAGCAGGTATATTATTTGGCGCGACAGGAGGAGTTACAGAAGCAGTATTAAGAAGATGCTGCAGCGTAAAAACACCTGTCAATCTTAAAGATATAGAGTTCTCAGGAGTAAGAGGTATGGAAGGAGTAAAGGAGGCTTCCGTTAGAATCAACGGTAAAACAGTTGGTGTTGCAATAGTAAATGGTTTAAAAAATGCGGAATTTTTAATTGAGGAAATTCAAAGGGGTAATAAGCAATATGATTTTGTTGAAGTAATGGCCTGTCCCGGAGGTTGTATTGGAGGAGCGGGTCAGCCGATGCCTTCCCATTTTCTGACCAATAATGACAGAGCAAAGGGTATCTATAGCGTGGACAGAACATCTCAGATTAAAAGACCTGAGGAAAATCCAATGATAATGGCTCTGTACAATGGCGTGCTTAAGAATAAGTCCAGTATTCTTCATGTTCCAAAACGAGAAGCTGATGTAGATATCTGCTCATGAAAAAGCAACTTGCCCAAAAAAACAGTGAGGTGATTTGAATGTTAACTATTAGCATATGCGTAGGCAGTGCATGTCACCTTAAAGGTGCATATAATGTAATAAACGGGATTCAAAAACTCATTGAAAGCAATAACCTGGGAGATCAGGTTACAGTTAAAGCAGCTTTTTGTCTCGGCGAATGTACAAAGGCTGTTTCTGTGAAAATCAATGATGATGCTGTAGTTTCAGTAAATGAGAATAATTTAGATGATTTCTTTCACAGGTATGTTCAAGCGAAGTTAAAGTAAATCTATACTAATGGGTGCATTTTCTTAATTTAAAGAAAATGCACCGGCTACTGGTTGTATTTCACATATATGATTCACGAATTGCAGTTTATTTGCTGCCCCACTCCTGTCTTAATAGCCCATATAAGTACATATCATACCTTTTGCAATCTCTATATATGAAATCTCTGTAAATGCCTTCCCTTATGAATCCAAGACTTTCATACAACTTTATGGCATGTTCATTGTAGGAAATTACATTCAGCTGTATCCTGTAAAAGTTCAGCTCATTAAAACCAAAATCCAGCAACAGTCTCATAGCTTCTTTTCCAAAGCCTTTCCCCGTGAATTTATTATTGCCGATACCAATAAAAATCGTAGCTACCCCGTTACTCCAAATTATCTCGTCAAAGCCTGCAACACCTATTATTCTGCTGTTATCATTGGTCCTTATAGCATAGATATATCTAATTTGTGAATCTTCATAAGATTTTAGCATATCAACCACCTGTTTCTGGCTTTTAGGCACAGCCGGCAGCATGTCATAATATCTGAGAAATCTCACATTGTTAAACCAATCCTCAATTATGGGTATATCATATTCTTTTATTGCCGTAAGTTTAATATTTTCTCCTTCAAGCAATGTTCTCATAAATACCCTCCAACCTCTAAAAAGTTAATCGTATAATTACGACTATTGGCACTTTCCCATAATAACTCAGCTATCCAACAATAGCAGTTAATCAATATACAAATCAACTATATAAATCAACTGTACAAATCAACTGCAAATTTCTTTTCAAGCTTAACCGGATTATAACCCCTTTTCGCTTTTCTTAGCCCCTCTATCCCCAAATCTTCCTGTCTATTTATATACTTAACATCACTAAAATAATTCTCTGCAAAGGTTTTATTAATAAATGCGTAAATGCCATCATATTCTAAGTCACCTTTTTCAATATGAATAACAGCCATATTGCTATTAACTTTTTCTCCTATAGTAAAACCTGCCATCTTGCCGCTAACATATACAGCCATCCCTTTAATGCCCAATATCTGATACTTAGGTAGAATATCCCGTATGCTATCTAATTCATACATAAGCTGTTCATCTTCGCCTTTCCTGTTTTCATACCAGGAATGAGCAAAGTCTATACAATCCTTTATGACACCATCCTCAAGCAAATCTTTGATTTTATAATCATAGCTGCTTATAAATTGATTATATTGATTTTTTTTACGGTGAAATTTTTTACCGCTTAATGAGATCAAATCTTTACTACTATAAATATAATCAAAGTTGTTGATATCCTCACATAAGCAAATATTCCCTTCAAACATGTCCAGGAGCTCATATAAAAAAGAGGTTTCAACATCTCTGAAAAGGCTTTTAAAATCTGCACTATTTTCTCTGATCTTATTAAGTTTATGTACTATTCCTACCAAGTCTTCCTTTTTATAACCTATAGGCTGCATAAAATAAGTGCCAACCTTTTTACAGTATTTTTTTATTATTAAAGCATCGTCTATAACAGCAAATTCTGTGTTTAACATCTTTCTCCATATGTATAATGTTAAGAAAGAGTACTCATACGTACAAAAATCATATTTTCCGATATATTTTTGAAAAATATTTCTATGCTCAATATCCATTTTTTTAAATTCCATTGCAAGTACCACCTAAAGTCTGATAATTATTTATGTCAATATTAATGCCAATTCAATATTAATGTCAACCAAATATTAAATTACTATATCAATATTATCTATAATTTTCATCTTCCTTACAAATTATAAAGTAACATATAATAAGATTATACATGCTTTTTATATTTTTTTAAATGTAGTGTACAATATTTTTTATTTTCTATATTTCGTATCATTTGTACCATAGGAAGAAAATTCGCCCCCTAGCTACCGAAACCTATTGACAAATTATTAACAAAGTCGTACAATATAATTGTTAAATAGTTAACAATGCTTGCAGTCTTATGCTGATAACTGCAGGTAATATTATACTAACTTTGATTAATCTTTGGTATTGGGGGAATGGGTATGCTTCGGATTTACATATGTGTGGGAAGCTCATGCCATTTGAAAGGATCATACTGCGTAATCAACACCTTTGAAGAACTTATTAAGAGGTACGGCCTTGAGGATCTGGTTGAGTTAAAGGCATCCTTCTGTCTTGGACGCTGTACAAAAGGTGTATCAGCAAAAGTAGGAGATACTTTCATAGAAGATCTTTTACCTGAAAATGCAGAAGAGCGTTTTAATGAATTTATACTACAAAGACTGATGGTGAGGGTATGAATGTCATACAATTTAAAGAAGCAAACTGTAAAAACTGTTATAAATGCATAAGGAATTGCCCTGTCAAAGCTATAACCTTTATTAACGATCAGGCCAAAATCATTGATGATGAATGTGTCCTTTGCGGCAATTGCCTGATAGTATGCCCACAAAATGCAAAAACATTAAAATGTGATATTGACAGAGTAAAAAACTATATATCAAGAGGGGATAAAGTATATGCATCTATTGCTCCCTCTTTTATTGCTGCTTTTGAGGATATTAGCCGTGAAAAGATGTATACTGCCCTTAAAAATCTAGGCTTCACATATATGGAAGAAACAGCAATAGGTGCGTCAGCAGTTTCACGAGAATACCAGGCTCTGATCGGGCAAGGTAATATGAAGAATATAATCACATCATCCTGCCCTACAATAAACTTTTTAATAGAGAAACACTACCCTGAACTGCTGGATCAACTTGCCCCGATAGTATCACCAATGATTGCCCACGGGAAAATGTTGAAAGCCGTGTACGGTTCCAGGATTAAGGTAGTTTTTATAGGTCCATGCATATCTAAAAAAGAAGAATGCAATGACCTTCAAAATGATGGCGTTATAGACGCTGTTCTTACATTTGAAGAACTTGAAAAATGGATGCAGCAGGAAGGGCTGACTTTTGAAGACAGTATAATAGCTTCCGGGGATATTATACGAAATACCGTATCCCGTTTTTATCCTACTCCGGGAGGTATTTTAAAGACATTGAACTCAAGGGGATTAAGAAACTACGCGTTTGTAAGTATAGATGGTATTGATAGCTGCATAGAAATACTTGATACCTTAAAAAAAGGTGAACTTAGCAATTATTTTATGGAAATGAGCAGTTGTAAAGGGAGCTGTCTTGCAGGTCCATATATAAAAAATACTAGAGGTGGAATACTCGAAGCACGTAATAGGCTTTCCAACTATATTTCCGGCAATCTCAACATAAGGAATAGTGTGCCTGCAAATGCAGGATTGTCAAAAAATAGCAGTACGCCTGTATTAGATAATAAGAATAAGAAAACTGATATGGCAGAAAACAATACAAGCAATTTGAAGATTGCTCTTACTGAAGATGTAAAAGTAAATTTTCATAAAAAATACATTGATCGCTCCAAAAAGTATTTAATACCTGATGAAGCTACCATAAGAAACATTTTATCTAAAATAAGGAAATTCAATAAAGATATGGAGCTTAATTGTGGAGCCTGCGGATATCCTACATGCAGAGACAAAGCCATAGCAGTGTATAATAATAAAGCAAATCTTGAGATGTGTCTTCCTTACATGCGGGAAAAGGCAGAATCAATTTCAAATATTGTTATTAATGCCACACCTAATGCAATAATTGCACTTGATGAGGATCTTACGATAAAGGAAATAAACAGTGGAGCTCAAAAGCTGCTTGAACTGAAAAATGGGAATTATATTGGAAGAAATGTATATGAAATTCTGGATTGTCCTGATTTTGAATATGTAAGGGAAAGCGGCCAGAATTTACTGGATGAAAAGTACTATTACGAGCAATATAAAATAACTGTTGAACAGTCAATACTAAGTATCCCCGACCATCATCTATTAATTGTAATATTGAAAGATATAACAGCTGATGAAAAGCGGAAGCAGCAAATATACAAAGTACGTGCTGAGACAATAGATATGGCGCAAAAAGTTATTGAAAAGCAGATGAGGGTTGCTCAGGAAATCGCAAGCCTGTTGGGTGAAACAACTGCAGAAACAAAAGTGACTCTCACAAAAATGAAAAAAACCATTCAAACGGATATGGGCGATACAGATAATATAAGCTGAAATGTACGATATGAGAAATACAAGAAATATGTAAAATATGTATGGAACATATGCAGATAATGCAAATATGCGAAATACCGGTATTGGTGATGTATAATGAGACTTTATGTTGATGTAAGCTATGAAAGTCTAAATAAATATAATGAAGAACTATGCGGAGATACAGTTGAAGTTATCAGGAACGGAAATTCAGTTACTGTCGTCCTTGCTGATGGTCTTGGCAGTGGGGTTAAGGCTAATATTCTTTCAACTCTTACCTCAAAAATTATTGGCACTATGCTGGTAAATGGTGCAAGTATCGATGAGGCTGTTGAAACAATTGCAAATACACTGCCTGTATGTAAGGAAAGGGAAATTGCTTACAGCACCTTTTCAATTTTGCAGGTTTTTAACTCAGGGGAATGTTATCTTGTTGAATTTGACAACCCTTCAGTTATTTACCTTGAGGGAGGGAAAGTAAAGTACCTGGAAAGCATATCGAGGGAAATCAACGGCAAACATGTCAAGGAAAGCAGATTGCAGTTAAGTGAAGATGATACCTTTGTGCTCATAAGTGATGGAGTTGTACATGCAGGTATTGGCAGCACACTTAACCTGGGTTGGCAATGGGAAAATGTAGCGGAATATGTAGAACGCACATGGAAGAAGGACCTGTCAGCAAAAAAAATTGCAAAACTCCTTGTGTCGGTATGTGATAACCTATATGCGCAAAAACCAGGAGATGATGCAACAGTAGCAGCTGTTAAAATACGCAGCCCCTTAAAGGTTAACATAATGGTTGGTCCTCCTGTAGACAGAAATCAGGATAATTATGTGGTAAGTAGATTCTTAAGCCAGGAAGGCATGAAGGTAGTTTGCGGCGGCACTACCTCTAAAATAGTCAGCCGCGAAACAGGCAGAGAAATTGTTACCAGCTTTAATTATTTTAATCCTGCTGTACCTCCTATAGCAGAAATAGATGGTATAGACCTTACAACAGAGGGTGTCCTTACACTTGGCAAGACTCTGGACTATGTAAGAAGATGCCTTTCAACTGAAAGTACAATACATGATCTGCTGCATCTTAAAGACAGAGATGGTGCTTCCAAATTGGCTAACATACTATTGGAAGATGGCACATCGGTAAACTTTTTTGTGGGCAGAGCCATGAATCCAGCACATCAGAACCCGGATATGCCTTTAAATCTCGGACTGAAATTAAAACTGGTAGAAGAACTGGCAGCCTACCTGAAAAGCATAGGAAAGGAAGTAAGTATAGAGTATTTTTAAGTTTTAAGTGCATGGTATCTATTTAGTATATATTTGGCATCTATATAGCATCTGTATAGCATATATATAGCATCTTTGGCAATCCATATGATACCTATTAAAACTTATTTTGGCACTTGTTTAGGTGATTTTATGGTGATTCGTACAATAACATTAAAACTTTATAAACCAAGCAGAAGAAAAAGAGAAATTATAGATGATGCCCTTTTAAGATATTCCATGGCCTATCAATATATGCTTGATAAGGCTTTTGAACAGATTGAAGAAATCAGAGAAAAGTATAAAGAACCTTATGGAATATACTCATCATTTAAGCTCTCAAAATGGATGGACAGCACTCTGTCAGAAGAACTAAATGAATTTGGAGTACAACCTTTCAAAGATTCTTTAAAAATAGATCTGGGAATGTCCCTTGCCGGACATCTAAACCTTAAAAGGATCAGGGAGAATACAAGTTTCCCATTAGTATACTTGCCTGATGATAGATATGATAGTAGTTATGATGCTTTAATGGATGAAATCATCAGTGAAGGGTTGAATGATAACTTAAAAAGGCATAAATGCGAAAAAGAATTGTTGCGGCTAGAAAGGAAATCTGCCTCCTTAAGCCCCATATTTTTCTGTCGTTGTGCCACTAACAGAGATTATTGTCTTCTTTATGATGTAATTAATAAAAAATACTATGCAAAATTATATCTGATGAATCGCAGTGATGACAGGAAAAAAGCATTAAATCCATCAGAAAATATGTTATTAAGGTATATTCATAAAGATGGGGGTATGCTGAAACCAAGTGACAGAAAAGAGCGGTACATTATTGTGCCTTTATCCTTTGGCAAATGGCAGGAACAGTATTTAAAAACTGCATTGGTTGATCCTTCTATTATAAAGACCGCAAGGCTTATAAAAAAGAAAGACGAATATTATCTAGCTGTTAATATAGATATTGAAGAAGAGAAAGCGGTAGAAACAGAGACCTATCTAGGACTGTCAAGGGATCTTAAGGCTCTTGCCTGCTATACTATAGTTGACAGCGGCGGACAGGTTTTGGAAACTAATAAATTTACAAATTTGGAAGTAAATAAATTTGCAAAAATGAAATGTATTTCCTCCGGGGCTTTTCCTGCAGATGTTTTGCACAGCATTGCCAATGAAATAGTTGCTTTATCGGCTAATAATAAATCACAGGTAGTTGTCCAGTCCATGATAGATAAAAGCGACAGGCTGGTCTGGCGCGATGAGCAGGGCAGGGTTTTCAAGCCTCTGCTGGATTGCAGGAGATATAATGATTTAGTTAAAATTCTAGAGTATAAACTGCCATCAAGGGGCCTTCCACCTCCTATAAAGGTAAGCCCTGTAGGTATTTTTTATAAATGTCCCGCCTGTGAGCTTCAGGCAAAGAAAAACAGAATTTCCAAAGATATGTTCATATGCACAGCTTGTGGTCAGGTTATGGAGATAGGGCACCTTGGCAGTCTTAACCTGGCGAAAAAACCAATTCAATATAGCAAGGATGTGTTGAAAGTAAATGTGGAAAGCACTCCCATAGGTGTAAGACTTATAAATAAAGAATTAGGGCTGGATTTCAAGCCTTCCGAAGATATAAATTGGTTTGACGATTTCAAAAAGGAGATTGTAGATATTATTGAAAATTTCAACGCAAACATGCCGGGAGTAAAAGACGATAGTAAGAGCTTTAAAATGAAATACAGTATTATTAAGCGGCTTGAAAGTGGAAAGGATTTATCAGAAATGATAAGGTTAAGCTAATGATTAATGCTATTATGCCAGTTTGGAAATATAACAAAGTAGTATTAAGCTAATGATTAAACTAATACTGATTCTGCTGTAAAATCCGAATTGTTGCAGTAGGATCAGTTAATATATTTTGGTGCCTTTGCTGCCGCACCAAGGCCTGAAAGCAAGGAATACACCTGCCTTTGGACTGAAACCTGCAGAGCGGGAATGCATGTTTTACTGCATTAAAGAGCAGCTATCTAATTTTCGCAATACCCCGGGAGGTTAACCTCTTCGGGGTATTGTGCTAATATGTCAAACTCCTGTAGACCCAAACCCTCCACCTCTATTGGTGCCTATATCCTTCACCGACTCAACAACAGTAAACTTAATTCTGGGTAATTCCTGAAGCACGATCTGCGCAATTCGATCTCCTTTTCTAATTTTATAAGTACCCATTTTATTGCCCTTACTTTCAAGGGTTAATATTTCGTTACTGAAATTAACACAGCAAGCCGTATTAAACTCGGCAACTGACGAATTGCTCATAATAATTCCAAGTTCATCTCTATATCCGCTATCAATAGTTCCAGGAGAATTTGCAATCCTCAATGGTGTTTTATAGGAAATTCCGCTCCTTGGCCTTACCTGTATTTCAAAGCCCTCGGGTATTGCAAGTTTTATCCCCGTAGGAATTATTGCTGTTTCTCCAGGCTTAATCATTACATCTTCGGCAGCAAAAACATCCATTCCGGCATCACCAGGCTTTGCATACTCGGGCAGAACAGCTCCCTCCCTGCAAAGTTCAATAAATACCTCAATATCCATAAATAACCCCCTGATTTTTCAAAATATGCTTCTCTTGATACAGCAAATCCGTATCCCTCTTATACACCTCTGAAATAGTGACCTCTCGTAAAACCCTTGTCCTTTATCCTGGCAATCTCTCGTTCATATTTATCTTCAAGTTTGACTTCAAGCCTATTATCAAATTTATTATCAAGTCTATTGTCAAGTCTATTATCAGGCTTATCTCCAAGTTTATCTTCACACCTTATATCAAAATGCTCATCATCTGCTACAAAATCATTCTTTAGCTGTATTTTGCTATTTATTAATTCCCTGTGCATATTTACAAGATTTACAACTTCATCAGGGCTTTCATCCCATATATTAATTCTGAATATGTCTGCACCTGAATTTGCAATTTTATCTATATTATCTGCAAGAAACAATATCTTTGAATTAAAAATGGTACTCCTGCAGTCAATTCTATCACAGAACATGGGAAACTTTTCATTCATTCTGTCTAATAATGAATATGTACCCTGTGTACATGATCCTTTACATTTTGATTCAGTTAAGACCCCGCCAATTGTTGCACCAACAGGGCAGTATTCGCTTGTCATAAGAGGTATTCTTCCATAAATCACCACTTCTTTTTGCAAATTCAATCCCTCATTATTTCCCTTATTGCAAATATTTTTTATTTGTTCCAAAGTTAGTTCATATGAGAAAGTAACTCCATCAGCTCCCATGTTATACAAGTTTCGTACCGAAATACTGTTGAATGCATTAAAGGAATAATCACATGCAACTTTTAGATTTGCACTTGTGCAAGGGCCTGGATTTAATTTTGCAATTTTCAACACACATTCCAAAGTCCCCCAGTTTCCTGCAAGAACACCATCTATGCCTGATTCAACAATCCATGGCAAATTGCTTTTTATCAAGCTGTCATAATTTCCTCTTGTAATTGAAGGCAACCATACAAACACCTCTGAAAACCTATTCTTTATAGATTTTAGAACAGTCTTCACCAAGGAAGTTTCATCTTTAGCTTTATCTTCAGCTTTAGTTTCAGCTTTAACTTTGCTACTTTCTTTAAAGTGCAGAAAAAAACTTAAGGGCAAATATATTCTATCAGCATTTAACTCAGAATAATAACGATCCTTCTGTAAATCGAACTCATAGAATAAGACTGATATTTTAGGTTTACATAATTCAACATCATCAGCTGATACCACTTCACTAGATAAAATTTCAATAGATAGATTTATAGCAGAAGATAAACTCTTACCTTTCCTGTATTGATTTCCTCTATATTGCATTATTCTACTAATTTCCAGTTTTTCAAGTGCCTGCCTTCGCAGTTTATTCAATTCCTTTACCGGAAGTGAAACACCCTCATCAATGCGAATATCAAGGTTGTCGAATTCAAAGGGAGTCCCCCCTGTCTTACTTATCTGATCTCTTACCCGGTCTTCTGTAAGGGGTAGATTCATAGCTTTCTCTGCAATACATTCACCAACAAGTTCAACCCTGTTTTCATGATTATCTTTTACAGAGAATACCGGCCGGTTACCCGCTTTAATATTTAACTCACCTGTAATATGAACCTTTCTGCCAGAGCTGCCAGAGCTATGCAACCAGGTTTCTCTTGCTGCTTCCATAAGTTTTTTTTCGGAAGTTCTATATACTTTATCCCCTTTGCTTATGATGCCGGTTAATCGTCCAACATCAATAACATCTCCCGCATTTGCTTCTTTTACATTTATGTCATTTTTCTTTATTTCGCTTACTACTGTTCCTGGACTTTCTAAATCAATTCTATTATAGCCCGATTTATCAGCTTCTTTTCTATTCCCGGATCTCCTGTTTTCAAATTTTCCATATCCATCCTCATTATTCCATACTTCAATCCCATCACCAATTGATAATGGTTCATCAAGACCTATCCTGGCAAGTTTTGATTTACTATCATATGAAATCACCTTCCCAATATAAATGCCCCAGTTTTTAGGTTTTTCCATACACATCATATCTGCCCCACACTTACCAAACAAATAGCCCTTTGAAAAACCTCCCCTGTTAAATACTTGGTGAAGATCCCGCATATCTTCCTTGGATACATGCTCTTTACTTTCTGCAACAGCTGCATCCAGGTATTTTCGATAGATTCTTACTACTGTAGCTACATATTCAGGGCTTTTCATTCTCCCTTCAATCTTCAGAGATTTCACTCCTGTGCTAATTATTTCTTCAAGGTTATCTACAGTGCAAATATCTTTAGGGCTAAGCAGATATAACCTGTTTTTGTTGCTTGGTACATATTCTTCTAAATCATATCTCTTTTTATCTTCAGCACATCTCTTTTTATCTGCCATTACAAGCTGATATGGAAGTCTGCAGGGTTGGGCGCATTTGCCTCTGTTGCCGCTTCTCCCGCCTAACATGCTACTCATAAGACATTGTCCGGAATATGATATACAAAGAGCTCCATGAATAAATATTTCTATTTCAGTATTACATCTTTCCACAATATAACTAATCTCTTCAATTGATAACTCTCTTGCAAGTACAACCCTCTTAAATCCCATTTTACTAAGAAATACTACCCCTTCCGGGTTATATACAGTCATTTGTGTACTGGCATGGAGATCCAGATTGGGAAATTTCTCTTTCAATATACCTGCCAGTCCAATATCCTGAATAATTACCGCATCTATACCCATTTCACAAGCTTGTCCCACAAGGTTCAAAGCATCCTTCATTTCAGCATCCGATACAAGAGTATTCATTGTAAGGTAAACCTTCACATCCCTTAGGTGTGAATAATTAATAGCTTTTTCAAGCTCTATATTATCAAAATTACCTGCATATTGCCTTGCATTAAATCCCTTTCCGCCTAGATATACAGCATCAGCGCCATTTTCTACAGCAGCTTTTAATGCCTCCATGCTTCCTGCAGGTGCAAGCAGTTCAGGAAGTCTTTTTTTAGTAATTATTTTATCTTTCATTATTTATAATCATCCGTTGTTATTTAATATTCTATTACTTTAATCTTCTATTGTTTACTCTTCCGTTAATATTAATCTCTTGTTGTTTTGGCCTTCTAATTTCTCCATGGATTTTCTTACTTCCTTTAGTTCAGTATCACTTTTTACAAAATCAAGCTGAAGCTGTTTGTATAAGCCATTCACATTTGAATATTCTTTAGCAAGATTCTCATTTTCAGCTTTTAGCACACTTAATTCTTCGCGAAGTTTTTTAAGCTCATTTTCAAGCTTCTCACTTTTTTCATAAGTTTTTGTATAATCGTCTGCAATATTTAGGGCTGTGAGGACGGCTGCCATACAGGTACTAAGCTTATTATTGCTTTTTATTATCTCACCCATTTTTTTATCTACAAACAGCCCTAATTTATGCATGTATTCTTCAGATTCAGTACCTCTGACCATATACTCCATACCAGCAATTCTTAATAATACTCTATTTTTTGCCGTCACATAAACCAACCCCCCAGCTTTATCATTATGTGTATAAATGTTCTTTATATATAATTATTTTTTATATTAGTTTCTGCTTTTGTACGATTCAAAATACATGGAATTACATTGTATTTATACAATATATTTATACTATGTATTTATACTATGTATTTTCCCTTACCATTTAAGCTATATCAATATTATACTATATTTCTTCTAAAAAAGCATTTTTATGATATTTTTTTATCTTTTATGCCTGGTTCCTAGCTAAACCTCAGTAATTCACCTGTATGGGGATCTATGTACGCTACCCAGTAACCGAATGCTCCATATTTTGATCTGTTCCTTTCAACCTGGACCCAGCGGCACAGATTCCCAAAAGGGCTGTCATCTATATTGTGTGTACCCGGTATACCACATACAAAATAGTCTCTGCCTCTTTTTCTACTACTGAATATTCCTGCAATTAAATATCTATATTTGAAATAAGACATAATTATTGATGGGTTGAAAATTCTGGGAACATTTATATCACATTGTTCTAGCAAATTAATAAGATTGACGGGGCTGGTAACCTTCCACCATTTATAATCCCTTCTTCTTACATTAAATGGGTCATATCTTTTGAATTCTTTATCAAAGCATTGTACAAGTTTATTAATATCCGGCTTGTTTTTCTTTCGCTCATAGATGTTATTATCCTGAACAGTTTGCTCTATATCAGGCTGCACGGGTTGCTCCATATCAGGTTGTGCAGTTCGCTCTGTTTCATCCGGTACAGGTTGTTCCGCATCAGGCTGTGCAGTTCGCTCTGTTTCATCTGGTACAGGTTGTTCCGTATCAGGTTGTGCAGTTTCCTCTCTATTATTTGAATTGCTATTGAACTCACTGATACAACCAGGATATATTTTACCGCAAGTTAATTCGTCTATTCCAGGTATATTTTCTGTAAAAGAATACTTACTCTCTACTTTCCCTGTATATTTGCTGTAAATATCATCTACTGAATATACTTCATGCTTATTATCAGTATTTGCATCATCTACTATACTCAAAATTTCATCAATTGTGTGTTCTTCAGCATAATTCCTATTGATTTCATATTCTTCTTTGAGTGGATGTTCTTCACGTTCACTTGTAGATCCGCTTTCATCTGTTTTTTGTTTTTCGATAATTATACTTTTCTCTTTTTTAGAATGGTCTGCTGCAACTTCTGCTTCTTTTTTTCGCTTGACATAATTTTCAAAGGCTTCCTTCCATTTCACTTTACCAGCACTGTATGCAGCTAAGGGGCATTGTATCGTTCCAGCATTATAGTTATCTCCATCTAAAATGACAGCTGCCATATTAAAGTCGGTAATCGGGTATATTGACCCTCCAACATAGTTTGGATCAAAATCCCACAGTAATAGTCCTCTTCCGTCATTAACCTGGATATTGCCTACTTTCACAGGATAAATTTCCGAATTTCTATGTCTCATAATATAAATGCTATATTTATCCTTACCCCTGTTCTCTTTCAAATTCTGTACCATTGCATAAAATTTGCCTTTGCTTTCCCGTACTTCTATCCGAACATAGCCACCAGGCACATCTTTAAGTGCGAAACCTTTATCTTCTTCATTAAGCATCCATACAAATCTTTTAAATCTCATACTTTCCATACTTTATTCTACCCCCAAAATATATCCTAATAAATCCTACTATATATTTATATGAGCAGATTCATATGAATAGAAATATGGTTTAGGATAATGTTTTTTGGGAAAGCATATTTGAAATCTGTGCAAATTGAACTATTGATAATGTTTCCCCTCTTGCATTTTCATCTATTCCCTGACTTTTTAAAACAGCTTTAATTTCTTCTTTATTTAGGGAAAACATGTTTGAATTAAATAATGAATTTAACAAGGTTTTTCGTCTTTGCCCGAAAGATGCCTTTACAACATTAAAAAACAATTTTTTATCCTTAATATATACAGGAGCAACCTTATGTCTTATAAGCCTTACAACCGACGAGGATACTTTCGGTTTTGGAAAAAAGCAGTGAGGCGGGACATTAAATAAAACTTCCGGGGTTGAAAAATATTGTGCAGCCACAGATAATGCGCCATAATCCTTTGTACCAGGTTTTGCCAGTATTCTGTCAACTACTTCTTCCTGTATCATAATAACAATAATATCTATAGCGTTCTCTATAGTCAGGAGCTTCATTATGATTGGAGTAGTAATGTAATAAGGGAGATTACCTACCACTTTTATACTATTAGGTTTAAATCCATTCATAATAATTTCTTTTTCTATATCAAGATCTAAAAAGTCGGTATTTATTATTTGTGTATTAGAATAATCTTTTAATAAATCCGTAAGTGCCGGAATTAAATGCTTATCGATTTCTACAGCTATGAATCTTCCTGCTTTTTCAGCTATATCCTTTGATAATGCACCTAAACCGGCACCTATTTCTATTATTAAATCATCATTTTTTATATTTAAGGCTTCTATTATACCTCTACAGGCAAAATCATCAACTAAAAAGTTCTGTCCCAGAGATTTTGTCGGCTTTATGTAGTATTTATTTATAGTCTCTTTAGTGCCTGCTCCCATACTAATCCCCTGTCAATTGCCAATTTTCCAAATATACTTTTAATCTGCCAGAATATATACTTTAACTTTTCTTATACCCCAATTATCGGCTTCCTTCTGGGTATCCATATAAAGGTCTACCATATTTCCTTTTACTCCGCCTCCTATATCAGCAGCCAGAGCATATCCGTAGTCGGGAGTCTTCCCTATACCTTCAATATATACCCTTGAACCCAGCGGTATTACTTTAGGGTCAACAGCAATAATTCCTTTTTTAACTTTTACTCCTGTGTAAGTTATTCCGAAGTAGGGATGATCCGGATTTTTGCCGGTATCTTTGAATGAAGCAGTGTATGCGGTTGCACGCGCATCAATAACTTTTTTGTAGCGAAACTTTTCTCCTCTTGAAGTAGTACCAGTGGCAATAGTGCCATATTCGACAACTTTATCTATAGGTACCATGGCTATAGATTCTTTAACTAATTCCTTTGTTTTGATTTCTCCATCCTCATAAACAACTCTGTATAAATATTCCTTTACACCTTCTTTACCATCCCTTACTGTCTTTTCAACACCCTGTTCCATACGCTGGCTAGGCCTTTTTTCCACTTTGAAAGAAATTGCTTCCTTCTCAGTTATGAGGTCTTCTTTTATCCTGATAATTCTAAATTTCATTCCTGGGAAAACAGTATCTTCAATATTTGCTCCTTCAAGAAGGTCACTTTCGCTAAACGCTATCTGATTTGCTTCCAAAACTCCTTTGACTGTATTCATTTGAGTAAGTATCTGTTCTTCTTTACCGTCTACATATATGCTTACGGGGGTGGCACGCTTAATAAGTATTTCATTGTTTTTCCATGATATCAGTTTTTGTTCCCCTGAAGGGTAAACATAATCTTCCTTTTTAACATTTATGCCATTTTGCTGTAAGGCTTCTTCAATTGTTTCCCCTTTAGTTTTTAAAATAACAATACTGCCATCATCATTGATAGAAACTGTCTTCACAGGTGCTTTCAATACTTCCGCTCCGGCAAATGCCGTTACAACGGAAACAGCAATAATAATTGAAACTACCTTAAATAATAGCTTTATCCCCATTTCATCAATAATTTCCCTAATTCCCCTGCCAATTAAGTTTTTGCCAAAGATAACTTTGTCAAAAAAACTTTTTTTAATAAAATGCATTTTTGTTCTCCTCCCAATTTATATATATTTCTTTTGGGTTGTAGTTATTCTATTCAAAAATTTCTTCCTTGTCAAATTTTTTTACATAATAATCCATATTACGGTTTATATAATAGTATTATCAAATATTTCTTTTTTATACACTTAACATAAAACTGGAAACATGCATTAATGTAAATTATACTTTCCTATTTATGAAAAAGGCAGCATACAATAAATGTTTGCCGCCTTTCCTTCTATCATGGATTCCTAATATCCGATATATACCACTTTTTATCTTTAGCATTGTAACTAAGAACAATTATTTTTTTATTTTCCCCCTGATTAAATAGCAAATCATACTTAACAGCCCATTCGGCCAGTTTCACATCCAACTCCACAAGAAGAAATACATCCCCCTTATCATATTCATCTATAATCTTTCTGTCTATGTTATCCTTATCCATGTTCTTACCTGCATTTGTATCTATATTATATGGAGTTATGGATTTTATCTTAATACTGTTAACTATATTTTTATACTTATTTGTGAATTGATCAAGACTCTCTTCAGCTTCCTTTCCATTTCCATACCATATACTGTAAGCCTCTTTATAATTTGCTGAGCTTATATACTCCGCCCATTTTTTAATTGAAGTCTCAATAGGTCCCCCTTGCTGTATATCCTTATAAACACTGTTAATCACTTCCGCCTTATGCCTTATCATGTTATTCAAACGGATATTTTCCTGCTTTAATTCTTCAATATCCTTTCGCAAAGCGTTATTTTCATTGGTTATTTTATCTATATTATCATTGCGGAGCTTAAGGGTGTTTTCAAGATTTTCCAATTGCCTGTTAAGGGCATTTATAGTTAAATTGCCGCTTGTGCTTGCTTCTTGAAGGCCTCTTATATCTTTTTCCCTGTTTTCTCTTTCCCATAGTAAATAATTCAGCCCTACAAATATAATTATAATTAAAACGAAAGACATAATAACTATAAACTTTTTCATATCTTTACACCCCCAAGCTAATGGCAAATAGCCCACCTGTTTTTTATTTTATATTAAACAATCTTTTGCCATTTTCCATTGTAAGCTCCGCCATTTTTTCAAAAGTCGATCCTTTAATCTCTGCAATCTTTTTAACTATATATTCAAGATAACCAGAATGATTCCTTTTTCCCCTGAAAGGTTCGGGAGTCAGGTAAGGACAGTCTGTTTCTACAAGAATCCTGTCTTCTGGTACAAATCTTAATACATCCAATACTTTTTTTGAATTTTTAAAGGTAACCGGTCCCCCAAATGATATATAAAAGTTATTGTTTAAAACATCCCGCGCCATTTCCACACTGCCTGAATAACAATGAAACACACCGCCTGCGTCCCTTGCGTTTTCTTCCTTGATTATTCTCATAACATCCTCATGTGAATCTCTGTTATGAATTATGATTGGAAGTTTTACTCTTTTTGCCAGACGTATTTGTTCTGCAAACCATTTTTTTTGGGTATCCGCCGGTGTAAAATCATAATAATAATCCAATCCGATTTCTCCTATTGCCACAACTTTATTGCATGATATAAGACTCTTCAGAGAAGCCATTGTACTATCATCGGTTTTTCCTGCGTTGTGAGGATGAACCCCTGCAGCTGCATACACAAAATCATATTTCTCAGCCAGCATAATGCTCATTTTGGCAGAATCTATATCTGAAGCAGCATTTAAAATATAAGATACTCCTTCCCGGTGGATTTTCTCAAGTAATTCATATCTATCTTCATCAAATCTTTCGTCATCATAGTGTGCATGGGTATCAAACAGCATTTATATTTTACTCCTTTTTATTGATTATACATCAGATTGAATGCTTGGGCAATCTGCAGTTTTACCTGGTAATTCCTCCTTTAGAGTCTTCAAACCTCAAAGCGAAGCGAGTTTGTATTCAGCTTATTCTGGAGCCTGTTTCAATTTCTCCATCCACTGTCACAAGCACAAGATCCTTTTTATCGTTAGACGCCGCAAGTATCATGCCCTGGGATTCAATTCCCCTTATACGTACAGGTTTCAGGTTGGCTGCCAAAATAACATATTTACCTTTCATGTCTTCCGGGCTGTAGTATTTTGCGATTCCCGAAACAACCTGCCTTGTTTCATTTCCCACTTCCAGCTTTAGCTTGAGTAATTTATCAGAGCCCTCTACTTTTTCGGCTTCAGCTACTTTTGCAACTTTTAGTTCGACTTTGGTAAAGTCTTCTATAGTTATGGAATTGGATTCAGGCTCCTTGATTTTATCATTATTTTTCGTATTTTCGTCTTTTCCATCGCTTTTATTTTTCCCGCAATCTTTATTTTTAAGCTGAGTTCCACTGTTTGCATTTTCCATAATTTCAAGATTCTCAAGTTCCTTTTTAAGGTCTATTCTCGGAAATATTACATCACCCTTGTTTACATGAATGCCATCAGGATACATGCCCCAATTTTGTGCACTTTCCCATGAAACCAATTCCTCTTTGCCGGCTATACCCAACTGATGCCATATCTTTTCAGGTGTTTCTGGCATAAATGGTTGAACAAGCACTGAAATAATCCTTATGCTTTCCGCCAAATTATACAGAACCGCTGCAAGTCGTCCCTTGTTGGACGTATCTTTCGCCAAAACCCAGGGCATTGTTTCATCAATATACTTATTGGTTCTGGAAATAGCTTTCCAAATCTCTGTAAGAGCAGTACTGAACTGCAGTTTATCGAGAAGCTCTTCCACACTCCCGGGGGTTTGTGCAATCACATTTTTCAAATCATTATCAAAATCTCCCGCCGTTCTCTCTGCAGGAATTACTCCATCAAAATATTTTTCTATCATTGCTATAGTTCTGCTTACCAGGTTGCCCAGATCATTAGCCAAGTCCGAATTTATTCTGTTAATAAGTGCCTCATTGGAAAAAACGCCATCAGACCCAAAAGGCACTTCTCTTAAAAGGAAATATCTTATTGCATCAAGTCCGTATTTCTTAATTAATACAACGGGATCCACCACATTTCCTTTTGACTTTGACATTTTCCCGCCTTCCAGTAGAAGCCATCCATGACCGAAAACCTGTTTTGGTAGAGGCTCTCCGAGGGCCATTAACATTGCAGGCCATATAATAGTATGAAAACGGACTATTTCCTTACCTACAAGATGAACATCAGCAGGCCAGTATTTCCTGTAATCCGAATCATTATCCGAAAGATAACCCAATGCAGTTATGTAGTTTGAAAGAGCATCTATCCATACATACACTACATGTTTTTCGTCAAATGTCACGGGAACGCCCCAATTGAAAGTTGTTCTAGAAACACATAAATCCTCAAGCCCGGGTTTCAAAAAATTGTTAATCATTTCGTTTTGTCTTGAAACAGGCTGTATAAATTCAGGATTTTCCTCTATATGTTTAATTAACCTATCCTGATATTTTGATAGTTTAAAAAAATAGCTTTCCTCTTTTGTCAGTTCAACCGTTCTTCCACAATCAGGACATTTTCCATCCACCAGTTGTGTTTCAGTCCAGAAAGATTCACATGGTGTACAATACCAGCCTTCATACTCACTTTTATAAATATCTCCCTGATCATAAAGCTTCTTAAATATTTTTTGTACCGCTTCCTCATGATATTTATCAGTAGTGCGAATAAACCGGTCATTGGTAATTTTCATGGCACTCCAAAGTTCCTTTATTCCGCTCACAATATAATCCACATATTCCTTTGGTGTAACTCCCTTTTCCTGAGCTTTCCTTTGTATTTTCTGACCATGTTCATCGGTTCCTGTAAGGAACATTACATCATAGCCTTTTAATCTTTTATATCTTGCTATAGTATCCGCTGCAACAGTTGTATAGGAATGTCCTATATGAAGCTTATCACTCGGATAATATATTGGAGTGGTAATATAAAATTTCTTTTTTTGCATTATTGTTACCTCCTAAAACAATCAAATATTTAACAATTTATTGTCAGTATTTTATTAATTATTTTATTAGTTATTTTATTAGTTATCTTATTAGTTATCTTATTAGTTATCTTATCAGTTATCCGGCCAGTTATATATATATCTTGATTCTGCTGTAACAACTCTGTTACACATCTTTCCGATACTATCGAAATTTTGTTGAAACATGGCTTTCTGCAGTGGAATCATATCTTTATTTATATAAAATTACCCAAATTCCCTTATCTTATAACTATACCATTTGGTACTGCACTTTTTCAAGGAATTTATACATGATTCTACTGCAATAACTTTCCGATGCTATAGGAATTTTGTTGGAACATGACTTTTTACAGTAAAATCATACATTAATAGTCTGTATTTTACATATATTGATTATAACCGATTTCATTGGACATTTGTTTATTTTTTGGGGACATTTCTCTTTCTGGAAATATATTGATTGAAATTTTGCTAAATGATATGATTTTTTAGTACTGAGAGGGGGATGGATGAAATAATGTATAGTGCAGGGAATTTACTTATTAATCTGGTTTTCAAATCTATTCCGGAAATACGAAAGCAGATGAAAGCTCAACGGAAAATAATTGAAGAGTTATTTAATACATTTACATTCATTGATAACATAACCGGTTACAATAACAGTACCGACAGTAAACCATATAGTGTTTCACTTGCTGGATCACATTTGGATCCATACACCGAGTCATGTACCGAATTATACACGAAACAATATATTGAACCTCATGTTGAGCTGTATACTGTACCGGAGAAGCATTTTTTTGTAAATAAAGAGTATGTGCAGGCTTTATATTCTCTCTTTCCTAATGTAAACTCAAAAAAGGTAATAAACTTTATGATATCATTTAATATGCTTACCATGTATCTTGATCAGTTATGCCATAAAGAACAAATAAAAGATGAGTCTACCGTACGACAGTTCTACCTTTCCATGCTTGATGCCGTTGATCCTGATAGAGAAATCAGCAACTACTGCAAATATTTCCCGAGTAAGTCAGAAAATAATTACATAAATCAATTTGTCGAATGCTGTAGAAATGAACTGGAAGGAATACCATCCTACAAACTTGTCAAAGAAAATATAAAGAAATATGTCTATTTTTACTCTGATTTCCATACATATAAACATATATCATATGGTGAAAATCGTGACGACTACCTATTTACATGGTCTGGCTATTATTTAGGCCAATACGCCGATATTTACCCATGGGAATTTCAAGCAGCGGCTTGTTCATGCCTTGGAATATTTGCTTTATTATCTTCTGCATTTGATCCCTCACTGACTGATGAAATGATTTCCAGTATTGACAAGGCCTACTTTCCCTGGATAAATGGTTTACAGGTGCTTCTAGCAAATTATTTGTGCTTGTATCATGATATTATTAATAGTAATTTAAACTTTACAAATTACTATAAAAATCTCAAACTGTGCGAAGAAAGGATTATTTTTTTCTTCAAACAATCTCTTAAAGCATGTTCCCAGGGAAATTTATCTGATAATCATCTTTCAGTAGTAAATTTAATTTTAGGTATATATTTATCAGACCCAAGAGCCGACCTTGGTTTAAAGAAAATAACCAGTAAAAATCTGATTAAAAGCGGAGATATATTATATCACAGGTTATTGAAGCTTATTATGTTCTTGTCCCTACCTCCCAAATATCAATGTGCATATCCATACTGAGGCTAATATTCCTGCTGCATCAGCAATTAATGCAGCTAACAGGGTGTGCTTTATATTTTTTATTCCTGCAGCTCCACAGTATACAGTTAAAGTATAAAATATCGTTTCCGTAGAACCCATCATGGTAGATATTAATCTTCCTATAAACGAATCCGGCCCATGCACCTTTATAATATCCGATACCAAAGCTAGAGATGCACTTCCTGATATAGGCCTTAACAATACCAATGGTAAAACCTCAGATGGTATGTTAAATAAGTCTGCCAGAGGTTTTACTGAAAAAACTAAAAGGTCCATTGCACCAGAAGCTCTAAATACTCCAATTGCTGCAAACAGTCCAACCAGAGAAGGGATAATTCTCAATACAGTATAAATACCATCTTTTGCGCCTTCTACAAAAACATCAAAAACTTTTATATCTCTATATAGTCCAATGATTAAAATTATTAGAAATGTTACAGGTATAGCAAAATCAGCTATCACTTTAATGATCCTCATCTCCCCGCCCCTTTTCTCGCCTTTTTTACTTTTCTCCCTTTTCCCCATATACGTGAAAGCAGTTTAACTGAAATTACACCACAAGTTGCCGCACAGACAGATGCAATCCACACAGAACTTATTATTTCCGCAGGATTTGCTGAACCTGCCTGGGCTCTAATAGCTATGACCGAAGTAGGTATAAGTTGTAATGATGCTGTATTTAAAACAAGAAACATACTGATGTCATTTGAAACGGAATGTTTTGCAGGATTTAACTTCTGAAGCTCTTCCATAGCCTTTAAACCCAGCGGAGTAGCAGCATTTCCAAGCCCCAAAATATTTGCGGACATGTTCATAATAATTGTCCATGCAGCAGGATGGTTTTTAGGCACATCAGGGAAAAGAAAATGTATTAACGGTCTTACCAATGAAGCAAGATTTCTTACGAGACCACTTTTCTCAGCTATTTTCATTAATCCGGACCAAAGGCATATAATACCCAGCAGGTTAATACTGAGTTTAATTGCATCCCCCGACGATTCAATAACCGCATTTGTCACTTCAGCAATTCTACCATTCATTATTCCTATTATAAATCCAAATACAAGCATGGCAAACCATATATAATTCAGCATACTTCATCAATCCTTATCATATAAATTAGGTAAATTGGGGACATTTATCCTTTGTTCACCTGCCCTTTGCATCTGTTCTATACTTTAGGGCATCTCTGTCCCCTTGCATTATATATATTTATGTGACTATATACTTCCATATTACTGCCTCTGATACAAAATGCACCCTTCAATAAACTTGTACTTTATTATTTATGCTAAATATGGTATAATTTAGAATAGTATTCAACAGTTGTTTGACCATAAACAATAATCTAAAATATAAAATAAATTTTTTTTTATTTTTTAATTTTCATATTGACGATTATTGGTATATATGGTACTATTAAGATATGAAGTTTGTCGAAATTTGTAATATTGGGGAGGAAGAGTACTATGAAATCTACAGGAATAGTAAGAAAAGTTGATGAACTGGGTAGGGTTGTTCTTCCAATTGAATTAAGAAGAACACTTGATATCGCTGAAAAGGATGCATTGGAGATTTACGTTGATGGTTCAACAATCATATTGAAAAAATATGAACCAGCATGTATTTTCTGTAACGATGCAAAAGACGTAGTTTCATATAAGGGCAAAAATATTTGCCAAAACTGTATGAAAGAGTTGAAGAAATAAGTTTTTCTTATCTACAATTTAATTATTTAAGATCACTTGATAAAGGGCCGGAATATATTCGGCCCTTTATACTTTTATGTTTTTTCTTCGATTAAGCTCTGATAAACCTCACGTCTTGATACACCTCTATCCTCAGCAACTTTTTTCATGGCATCCTTTCTGCTTAGGCCTTGATGCAGATATATTTCCATGTGCTTTTTTATGTCCGTATCCTCCCACAGCCTTCTTTCTTCATTAACAGCGGAACTATCATCCACACCTTCCAAAATTATTACAAATTCACCTTTAGGACTTTCTTCTTCATATTTACTGATAGCTTCTGAAAGGGTGCACCTGATTAACTCTTCAAATCTCTTGGTCAATTCCCTGGCCAGGACAATTTGTCTTTCCCCTAAAATATTATAAAGGTCTTTTAAAGTGTATATAAGCTTATGTGGGGCTTCATATAATATTATTGTTCTTGGTTCGTTTTTTAGAAACATTATTCTTTCTTTCCGTGACCTTTTATTCATAGGAAGAAATCCCTCAAAAACAAACCTGCCTGCAGGAAGGCCTGATAATACAAGTCCCGTTACTGCTGCCACAGGACCTGGAACCATAGTAACCCTTATACCATTTTCAATTGCAAGTCTTACAATGTCTTCCCCCGGGTCTGAAATACCCGGTGAACCTGCATCTGATACCAGGGCAATGTTCTTCCCTTCAAGAAGAAGGTTTAGCAGGTAATTCCCTTTAGTTGCCTTATTATGCTCATAATAGCTTGTTAAGGATTTTTTTATATCATAATGATTAAGAAGTTTTATTGTCTGCCGTGTATCTTCTGCAGCTATTAAATCAACTTCCTTAAGTATTCTCAATGCTCTCAGTGTTATATCTTCCAAATTGCCTATTGGCGTTGCCACAAGATATAAAGTTCCTTTTTCATCCGGTTTAGCTTTTTCGTCAAGTTTAGCTTTTTCGTCCAATCCAAATTAACCTCTTATTCGTCAAATTTATTTAACAAGGAGGGTGCGTAATCTAATCTATTCTAATCTAATCTATTCTATTCTATTCTATTCTGTGATAAATTCTATTAATTTCATCCGAATAATTACCCTCAGCATTATATACATATAAGGGATCCATCACCTTTAACCCTGCATTTCCACCTCTAGTACCCTGAACAAGGAAGAGATTCGGCTTTTTATTAGGAGATGGGTGGACAAATCTTATAAATTTAGGTTCAATTGAGTATAGCCTCATAAGATAAAGTACATCTACAATTCTTTCAGGTCTATGTACCATTGCCAGACGCCCTCCGGGTACAATAAGCCTGCTGCATGCCTTAATGATATCTTCCAGAGTGCAGGTTATTTCATGCCTTGCTACAGCTTTTAAATCAAGGTTGTTGATAATTCCTCCGCCTTTGTTCATATAAGGTGGGTTGCAAACAGCTAGATTAAACTTTGAAGGTCCAAAATACTCAAGGCCATTTTTAATATCTCCCTGCACAATTGTTATACGATCCTGAAGATTATTTAATTTAACACTTCGCTCTGCCATTTCCGCCATTTCTTCCTGAATCTCAAGACCTGTAATTTTGCCGGCTTCTGTTTTTCCTGCAATTAGAATAGGTATTATTCCCGTCCCTGTGCCAATATCAAGGACAAGGTCGCCCTTTCTGATTTCTGCAAAATTTGCCAGCAACACTGCATCTACACCAAAACGAAATCCATGCTCTTTTTGTATAAGCATAAGTCCTTTATACTGCAAATCGTCTATAGTTTCATTTTCCTTAAGGAATACTTCCGGATTGTCCCTCATATACCTACCCTTTGAAAATGAGAAATCAAGCAAGGATTAAGACCTCTCACCGCCCCCCGCTTGATTCTCTATTTTACGACCTGTATTTATATGTTACATAAACCAAACCGCCATCCTGCTTCCTATAAGCAGTCTCTTATTTCTGCTGAGGAGCATCTACAGGGCAAACACCTGCGCATGAGCCGCA
Source organism: Clostridiales bacterium (assembly GCA_035362115.1). GTDB lineage: Bacteria > Bacillota > Clostridia > Acetivibrionales > DUMC01 > DUMC01. The sequence continues at coordinate 27,015 of DAOSDD010000006.1, forward strand.
TTCTATACAAGCATCCTCATCAATAACATATTTCCCATCGCCTTCTGAAATGCATGATACCGGGCACTCTGATTCACAAGCTCCACAGCTGATGCATTCGTCTGTGATATAGTATGACACTGAAAACACCTCCCCATACTTATAAATCATATATAAAGCAAAACCATTGAAACAAACCTTCGATAAACAGTATATTACGTAAGGTGTTTACAGTCAATAGATATTGTTAATCTTCCAGCTCTTTAAGGGCTTCAAGGTCTATATCCTGGTCATCCTGCGGCATTGCTGCGTCTTTAATTATTCTTATCTCGCTTAAATCAAATATTTGCAGGTCAGTTTCATTTCCTTTGTCCAGCTTGACTTTTACATTTTCCTTGATCAGATTTATCTCCATTACAACTCCCTGCCCATCTGGAGTTTCAACAATAGCTCCAGCCTTAGGTGCTCTTTTCAGGATTTCTTCATAGGCTTCATGTTCATACTTCAGGCAGCACATAAGTCTTCCACAGCAACCGGATATCTTGGCCGGATTTAAAGATAACCCCTGTTCCTTTGCCATTTTTATCGATACCGGCTGAAACTCACATAAGAATCCTTTACAGCAAAGAACTCTCCCACATATGCCAACTCCACCCATCATCTTAGTTTCATCCCGTACACCTATCTGTCTCAGTTCTATCCTGGTTTTAAATATAGCAGCCAGATCTTTTACAAGTTCTCTGAAATCTATCCTTCCATCTGCAGTAAAGTAAAATAATATCTTATTATTGTCAAAGGTATACTCTACATTAATGAGCTTCATATCCAGGTTATGCTCTTTTATTTTTTTAAGGCAAATTTCAAGAGCTTCTTTTTCCCTTGCTATATTCTCATTATGATGTTTAATATCTTCTTCCGTTGCTATCCTTATAACTTTTTTTAAAGGAGCCACAATCTCATTTTCAGGAACCTCTCTATTGGCCAGAACTACATGTCCAAGTTCAACTCCTCTGGCAGTTTCAACTATTACACCAACATTTTCCGGTATATCCAGATCTTCCGGGTCAAAATAATAAATTTTTCCAGCTCGTCTAAATCTTACTCCTACAACTTTTACCACTTATATCAAATCTCCTCCCGAAGTTTCATTATCATTGTTTCAACAGCTAACTGGTAATTGGCATTCTGTTTTATACTGCGTCGTGTAAACTCAATTGCTTCAATGTTTCTTACCAGCGTTTGAACAGAATACTTTCGCGCAGCTTCTATTATTTTACTTTTTTTATCTGAATTAATCAACATGTTTTCTTTTCCATTTACCCGGGCCATTAATAAATCTCTATAATATATAGACATAATATCTAATAAATTATCTATATTACTTTTATTATCATCAAAAAAGTCACAAATATCGAAATATTCCATCCCATCTAAACTACTCAACTTCAGAAGAATTTCAAATGCTTTTTCCCTGAGAGATGCAAATTCGCTGGATACTGCCAATTCTAAAGCAGTTCCTATAACCCCATCAGAGTAATGAACAATAAATTCCATTTTTTCTGCATCTTTAACAACATCTTTAGAGTTGCCAAAGTCATCTATAGTCTCTTTTAAAGAATCTTGATAAAACTTTGATTTAAGTACAGCTCTAACCTCATTATGGGAGTACTTGCCAAAGGTATATTTTGTTCCTCTTGAACGCACGGTTCCCAATAAAGCTTCGTAATTAGCCGTAGTAAGAATTATAACTGTGTATCCGGGAGGCTCCTCCAAAGTTTTTAACAGACAGTTTTGAGCCTGAATGGTCATTTTATCAGCATCAGTTATTAAATATACCTTCCTATCCGAATACAAAGGCCTCACAACAATTTTAGCCTGCATACTACGTATATCATCAATAGAAATATTGGCATCAGATGTTTCTATTTCATAGAAATCTGGATTGGAATTTTCATTCCACAGTATGCACGGCCGACACACGCCACAGGGTCCATTTTCTCCGGGCATCAAGCATAGAAGCATATGTGCAAAAGCTCTGGCAACAGTCCTTTTTCCTATGCCTTTTGGTCCACTGAATATATAAGCATGTCCAACCTTATTATCAATAACAGCTTTTTTTAGCTTACCAATAATTTCCTTTTGTCCAACAATTTCGTTATAATCCATCTTATGCTCCACGTTTTACTGCTTTAATTCCATGTATTTTTACATCATCTATTTTCACATCAGCATGTCTAATATAAGCCCCCGGATATAATCCAGGCGCTGTAATACTTTTAATTTATCCTGCTGGTTCTCCAATAAGTCCTTTGCGAGAACGTCCAGTTCCGAATTTATTTTTTTAACAACAGAGTATGTCCTATAATTGCCTCTTCTGTCCATCATATTTTGCCTTGAGAATTTATAGGAATTATTCAGGAACTCATTCATAAACTCTGAAATAGACCTTTTATAAACAATATATTCTTTAATATCCATTCTCTTTTCAAGCTTTTTACTCTGTTCGAATATTCTATCAGCCAGCTGGTTAAGCTTTTCTTCATAACTTTTATACTCTGCTTGCTTCAGGCTTCCCTGAAAGGTTTTATTGTCGGCTTCAACTTCTTTTTTTACATCACTTATTACCATACCGGTCAAGTTGGGTCTGTTATTCAGAGTTTCTTCTATTTTCATTCCTACCACCCCATCCAGGCAGAAACATGCTGCTGAAAATACATGGTTATGCCTTCTCGAACCTGTCAACATTAATCACAAATATTGTTGCTCCTCCTACAATAACCTCCACAGGGTATGGCATAAACATACCTCCCATATTATTGGGCGTCATTGTAGAGTTTATTGCCTGCTTTCTGCTCTTGGATTTCTGTTTAATAATATTAATAACAGTATCCAGTTTTTCCTCAGTTACACCAACTAATAACGTAGTATTTCCGGCCCGTAAAAATCCACCTGTGGAACAAAGCTTAGTAACACTAAAACCGTTTCTGTTCAATTCATCCATAACTTTCGGGCCATCTTCGTCATGCACAATTGCAAAAACCAATTTCATAAAACATCCCCCTTATATGTCATTTATTACTATTTAATAATATTATTTAATAGTATTATTTGGTACTACTATTTAATACTATAATGTACTGTTAAGCACATGATGAAGGTTCCTCTTCACTATGCTAAAAACATCCTCCGGACTTTTATCTGTGCTAATTATTTTAATCCTTTCTGGATATAAAGCAGCCAATTCTTTATATCCATTATATACCCTGGTGTAAAAATCCAATTCTTCCCTTTCTATTCTATCCGGAGTTGACGATGCAAATCTCCTTTTTAGTGCTGTTTCAGGTACAATATCAAATAAAAAAGTAATATCCGGCATTATTCCACAAACAGCAACACTATTAACTCTGGTTATCAATTCAATGTCTATGCCTCGTCCATAACCCTGATAAGCATAGCTGGAATCAAGAAATCTGTCACATATGACAATTTTGCCCTTATCTATTGCAGGTTTTATTAATTCATGAATAATCTGGGCTCTAGCAGAAGCATAGAGCAGCATTTCAGTTACCTGATCCATTTCACTGTTTTGGGGGTCCAATAATATGGAACGAATCTTTTCACCAATACTTGTGCCTCCCGGTTCACGTGTAACTATAACTTCATATCCTTTTTCCTCAAGATAACTTTTCATAAGACCAATCTGTGTTGTCTTACCTGAACCATCTATTCCCTCTACACTAATAAATAAGCCCCGCTCCATTATTATAATTCCTCCAGATATATTATATCAGTAGTTTTATTTCCTTGATTGTATTTATTATACCATATTATTCTAATATAAACATTCTTTTTTATGCAAATCATACCTGTTTCAAAGTTTACATCATACTATCATACAATATCCACCACATCAACTTCATCATTAGTATCTATTCCATTAACACTGCCACCCGCTTCAATAACGCCGTATATATATTCTACAATATCGCCGCTGATAATTTCACCCGGACAAACTACCGGTATACCTGGAGGATATGGTACAATAAAATCTCTGCTTATTTCTCCCATGGAATTTTTTAATGCAATGTATTTTCCTTTACTTCGGGATACATCCTGAAGCTTCATCCCCTGTTTGGGAATGGGAAGGTTTTTTGTAGCACTAGTGGTGGTTCCCAGCAATATTCCAACCGATCTTTCAACTTTATTATCCTTTTCATGGGCAATCTGCTTTAAAGCCAGGTATAAAGCCTCAATTTCCTTTCTTCCGTCAGCTACGGTTGCTATGCAAACAATATTATGCAAGTCTGCCATCTCCACCTGTATATGGAACTTTTCCCTAAGGGTTTTCGCTGTCTCGTAGCCTGTCATTCCCAATTCTCTGACATTTATAACAACTCTTGTTATGTCTTTTTCAATTTTCATACCATCCCAACTAATTAAATCCTTCTCCTGAAGAACTTTTATGCCGCTTATTAAATTAGAAGCATCTATAAACCATTCAATATTATCAATAAGTCTTTCCAGAAGCTCGCCACCATGTGTTTCCATTATGCTCCGGGCTATGTCTAATGAAGTCATAATAATATATGACGGGCTTGTTGTCTGCAGCAGCCTTAAATTGAATTCAAGTCTGTCAACATCAATCAAATGGGATCCTAAATGCAAATATGCCCCCTGGGTAAATGCCGGCAGCGTCTTATGTGCACTTTGTATACATATATCAGCCCCAGCTGATAAAGCACTTGCAGGAAGAGAACTGTGAAAATTGAAGTGTGCTCCATGCGCCTCATCAACGATTAAAATTTTTCTATAGGAATGTGTTATTTGTGCAATTCTTTCAATATCGGAACACACACCATAATAGTTTGGCCTGGTTATAAGTACTGCAGCAGCATTGGGGTTCTCCTCAAGTGTTCTCTCCAATTCTCCGGTGCCAACAACTAATGGTATTCCAAAAGAATCATCCAGGCCTACAGGCACATACACCGGGTTGGCACCTGCCAGCATCATCCCGCCAATAACGGATTTATGACAATCGCGACTAACAATTATTTTATCTCCAGGCCTGCAGACCGACATTATGGCAGCATGTATTCCGCAAGAAGACCCGTTAACTAAAAAGTAAGTTTTTACTGCACCAAAAGCATATGCCGCCAATTCCTGTGATTCCTTTATAGCACCGATGGGGAAGTGCAGATTATCAGTACCTGGTATCTCCGTAACATCCAATTGGGAAATTATAGCTGCATACTCAGGGAAAATACCCTTTCCCATTTTATGCCCGGGCATATGAAAAGGTATTGGATTTTCTCCTATATAATTTTTTAACGCTTCATAAATTGGTGCATTAATTCGAGTTTCCTTAAAGTGATTCATAGTCCCAACTTCAAGCTTCTTATTTCTTTAATCTCAAGTCTTATTTCCTTTTCTATCCTAACAATATCTTCCTTTATATCATCTAAAGTTTCATCAGTTCTGATTCTTTTATTATAATTCCGGGATGCATAGGCCTGTGGTTTTTCCCGTGATTTCTCCTTTTCTCTAAATCCTTCTTTTGATATGTCTCCTAGCATTCCCTTCGCTTTCTCTCCCGGTCCTTCTTTAGTCCTTTCTTTTGGTATTTCTTTCATCCTATTTCTGTGCACCTCTTTGTTTCTCTCTTTTGAAACCTCTTTTATCCTATTCCTATTTCCAGGAGTTTCCATAGTTTTCTCTTTCAGAAATGTCTTCCCTCTTTCCTTAAGAATCTCTTTTGTGTTCTCTCTCGTTTTCTCTCTTGCATTTTCGGTTTGCGTTCCCTTTGTTATTTCATTCAGTGATTCTTTTCCATGATATCTGTTTTGCTGAATAAAATCTTTTCTTCGTTCTTGATTCCCAGGGTATTTCTGCTGTTTATTATTTTTCTGCCGGTCCTCATATTCTCCCGTTCTCTCTCGAGTATACTCCTGATTCTTTGCCACGTAAACCTCACCCTTTCATGCTAAAGTTGTTTTCACGGGAATTAATTACTAATTCTACTGCACTAAGATTATTACTATTCTACATAGCAATCCATACCTCTTACTGAAACTTCTCCAGATATAAATTGATGTGTTGCTCCATCCTCCCCTTTAACCACTAATTTGCCATCTTCAGTAATACCCAGGGCTATTCCTCTGTATTCACCGTTTTCTGAAACTACTCGTATTTCCTTTCCCAGAGTAATAGAGAATTCTCTCCACTTTTCCAATAATACATCTGTTCTTCCATCTTTGATATAGTTATAAGATTCCTCAAGGTTTTCCAGTATTCCTTTTATTATATCACTCCTCCTGAACCATTTGCCAGATATACCTTCAGAAAGTTTATGAATTTTAAGTGATGTTGCTTTTCCCCGCAATTCAGGGGGGAAGTCTTCCTCATCATGATTAACATTTAATCCGATGCCCAATATTATATGGTTTACTCTATCAAGTTCAGAACTCATTTCTGTTAATATGCCGCAGACTTTCTTTCCATCCAGTATAATATCGTTAGGCCATTTTATTCCCGTACTAATACCTGCTGCCTGCATAATGCCTGATACAACTGCAATTGATGCGGCCAGCGTAATAACTTGAACCTTTGAAGGCAGAATAGCAGGTTTGAGAACCACCGACATCCATATGCCTTTTCTATCTTTTGAGTCCCAAGCCCTTCCCAGTCTACCTTTTCCAGCTGTCTGTAAATCGGCAACAACAACAGTTCCATCTTTGCAGCCTTCATGTGCAATTTTCCTGGAATAAATATTTGTAGAATCAACACTCTGTAAACAATAAATTTCTTTCCCCAAGCACTCTGTATGTAAATTATATCCTATCTCATAAGCATTTAGTATATCAGGTATGTCAACCAGCACATATCCTTTTTTTGAAGAAGATTCAATATTATATCCCTCAACCTTCAAATCCTTTATATGTTTCCAAATAGTAGTTCTGGTTACCCCCAATTCTGAGCTCAACAACTCTCCCGATATAAAATTTCCCTTATTATTCTTTAATATTTCCAATATTTTATATTTCATTTTATTAAGTCTCCATTACTATTTTGTATATCCACAATTATTTTCCACTATTATTTTCTATATTGCATATGGTTTCAGGTATTTTAATGGTATATATTCTTTCATTTCCATTATCGGTATTATCGATAAATACAGCAATTTTTCTATTTTTATCTTCAATTTTGACAATTTGTTTTAATTCAGATAACTTGCAGTAAAAAAAATACATGGTTATGTCATCGAAATCATAATATTTTTCTTTATTAAATTCTATAAGGTTGTTTAAATAAAGTTCCTCTGAACTATTAAATAAAACCGGAGTATCCTGTGCCTTATTTAAAAGATCGGCCTGACCTGGAATAACAGTAGTGGTAACAAGGCATTCAGGTAAACGATATGAGCCGAATATATACTTTTCAAGGGGTATTATGGATTTAAGGTAGAGTTCCATTACTTCGGGCATATCCACCCCTGCCTCATAAAGGTATCTGTCTGCAACATAGCAGTAATCTGGCGGTAAATCCAGTTTAATACACTTATAGGCTTCATCATTGAACTTGTTTATATCATCCTTCGGGTTTAATAATGCTGAAATACACTTTTTGATGATGCCCTCAATCATTATCTCTTTGCTATGCCATACTGAAAGCTTTAGTCCGCATTCAACTATATTTTCGGATTCTTCAGCCGGCACATAGTAATACACTTCTGCCACAAAATCCCCTCCTTTCAATATACAGCCCTAAATGACTTATCTATACATTATTATAAATGCGTACTTCTTCTTTATCATCGCATTTTTCAATAAAATAATCAATTCCTATATGGTTAAATTCCATATCGGGAGCAATTTCCCTTAAAGGTATCAGTACAAATGCCCGCCCCAGCATTTCGGGGTGTGGTATAGTTAATCTTGGAAGGCCTATATTTATATTATCATAAATAAGTATATCCAGGTCAATAGTTCTCGGTCCCCAATGAATTATCCTTTTCCTTTTCAGCATATTTTCGATTCCCTGCAGCTTATCAAGAAGTTCAAGTGGTTTAAGACCGGTTTTTGTCATAATAACCATATTTAAAAATTTATCCTGTTCTTTGTAGCCAACTGGTTCTGTTTCATAAATACGGGACATTTTCACTACAGAAGTCTTATCCAGTTTGGAAATTGCATTAATTGCCCGTTGAAGATTTTCAACCCGATTGCCCATATTTGATCCTAGTGCAATATAAGCTTCAGATTCCATTTTTATCCTCCCTAAACAAGTGCGCACACTGTTCCATTTCACTTTCTCTTCCTCTTGAACTTTCTCTTGCTCTTTGTCTTTCTCTTTGTTTTTCTCTTTGTTTTTCCCTTTGTCTTTCCCTTTCTATTTCTGCTCCCATCCAGTCAAACTCTCCCTCTATGGGTGCATAAGGCTTTTTTACCAGAACTTTTACTTTTTTAATATTGTTATTATAATTCAATATGGTTTGAGCAATAACCTCTGCCAGTTTTTCTATTAGGTTGAACTTGTTATTTTCAGTAATATACTTAATTCTGCTATAAACTTCGGCATAGTTAACTGTATCATCCAGATTGTCAGTATTACCTGCTCTACTTAAATCAGTATATATTTCCACATTAATAAAAAAGACCTGACCTTTTATCCTTTCCTCGGGTAACACTCCATGGTATCCATAAAATTTCATATTTTTCATAATAATCTTATCAAATTTATGGATTTTATCTGTTTTATATGCTTTTTTGGCGTATACTTTTCTGCATCTACTCATTTTGAAAACCCTCTGACAATTGCATCTGTTACCTTAGCAACACGATACATTTCAGCCACATCATGAATCCTTATAATATCAGCTCCTCCTGCAATACCAAGGGCAACAGTTGCAGCAGTTCCTTCAATTCTTTCTGTAACCGGTAAATTTAAAATATTACCAATAAGAGACTTCCTTGATGTACCCAATAAAATTGGAAGTTCCAAATCTTTTAGTTCATATAATCTTCTCATAATTTCCAGGTTGTGCTCAAAAGTTTTGCCGAATCCAACTCCGGGGTCAATAATCATTCTTTCCCTGTTTATTCCTGCTTTAGTTGCAATCTCAATACTTTTTATAAGGAAAGACTTCACATCCTTCATTAAGTCATCATATACTTTATCATCCTTGTTATGCATCATTACTACACCCGCATTATATGCCGCCGCAGCTTCAGCAATCAGAGGATCTTTCTGAAGTCCCCAAATATCATTAACAATGTGGGCCCCCGCCTGTAGGGCTTTTTCTGCTACAACACCCTTATTGGTATCTACAGATATGGGTACTCTTAACCTTTTAGCCAGAATTTCTATAACAGGTACTACTCTTGATATTTCCTCTTCCGCATCTACAGGAATATACCCTGGTCTCGTAGACTCCCCTCCAATATCAATAATGTCAGCACCATTCTCAACCATTTCCGAAGCTTTTTCTACTGCTGCTTCAACTCCGGAGTATTTGCCACCATCAGAGAAAGAATCAGGTGTCACATTCAATATGCCCATTATATACGTTTTTTTCCCCAGGGGAAGCCTATAGCCCCTGCATTCAAAGTATTTCAACTTAAAAGCCACCTCTGTCGTAAATTATTTTTATAATTATAATTATTATATTATAATTACTTAACTTGCGAAAGGTTTTCCCGATAAATTTGGTGCGGAAATAATTTAAAAATGAATTCTTTGTCTATTTTTGCTAAAAATTTTATATAAAATTTATTTTCATTTTACCTAGAAATAAAACATTCACACATATAAAATTAAGTTATTGGTAATATCATAAGTGTATCAGGTCTTATTGATTATTAAATATTTGGAGTTGTCGAAATGGTAGATCTATTTAAACTAAATACAGATGAACTAAAGGCATTAGTGATCTATAAGGGAGTCCTTGAAGAAGGGGAAAGATTCCCAAAAGAATTTTGGACCGGCGAAAAAGAGCAGGTTAAGGGCATAAAAATAAAGTGCCGCGTTCTTACCCGCTACTGCTTTGAAAACCTTTCCCGAATCGAAGTAGCGGATTTATCGAAATATAACCTGAAGCAATTAAAGTCCCTTCTGGTTAAATATAAGCTTTCAGGTATGGTACAGCGTGTGTTCAACCACGATGTGGTAGCTATTCTTAAAAATGCATATCCTGAAGAATTCAGGACAAGAAAGCTAAAAGAGTGGATGTGGAGCAAACATGGCATATGGCATGATGATAATGCAATTATTGAAGCCATACATGATATGGTCAGGAAAGAAGGCATACGTAGAATTGAAGATATTCCCGCACTTAACTGGAAGGACAGGCTGTTGAAACATGGTATTTATAATGTACTTGCTTATTTCAACTGGTCAATTTATGCCCTTTTTAATTTTGTGTATCCAAACAAATTTCACCCTACAGACTTTAAATATAAAACAAAGTGGGCAGCTGCTGACTCATTGGATAACGCATTCCACTATATGCACAAAACCTTTAAAAAGAAAAAATATACGCTGGATGAAATTTTGCTATTGAACACATCGAATTTTAGAGGTCTGGGACTTGCAGGAATGCTGGCATCTGTTTTTGACTCATCAACACTAAGAGCTAAAGAGTACTACCTTTATAAAACTATCGGTGACAAAGCACACATAAAAGAGTTAAAAGAAGATATCAGAAAATTGAAAAAGGAAAACTACGATAAAAATATCAGGAAAAAACTTAATGAAGTTTCTTCAGTAGGTGGTTTTATATATAATCTGCATGATAATACCACTTTGTATAATTATATAAAACGCCATGCTAAAAAAAATAATATGAGTATAAATGATTTTATATCCAGTTACGGCTTTACATATAAGAGTGCCAGAAAGGATATTAAAAACATCAGTAAGGAAGATATATGGAATCTTCGCAAACAAGGTCTTACTTATGTTCAGATAGCCCAAGAGCTTGAAAGCAATCCTACAACAATAACGGAGATGTGCTCCAGGTATTTTGGGGGAGATCCCCTTATTCCAAGACCAATAGAGGATTATGTTACCGTTCAGGAATTAATGAATAAATATCGTGTAGATCACAAGACAGTAATGAGAATCGTTTATGAAAACAATTTTGAAAATCATACAACTATTCGTTTCAGGTACTTAAAAAAGTCAGAGATAGAACCTGCACTGCAGGAATATGTAGAAACAAGCAAGCATCATAGATTCATGGTAAAGAGATATGCTAATTGAACTGCCGGATAAACGCAGGTAAACGGGTCAGCCCCCGTTTACCTGGTATAAGGTGAACACATTGATTTTGAATGCACCCTCTGGCATGTCTCTACCTCGTTATTAAAGCCATTACTTCAGCTCTGGTTTTTGCTTCTGTTCTTACTATACCCCTTAGTGCAGATGTAACTGTTTTTGAGCCTGGCTTTTTTACACCCCTCATAGTCATGCATAAATGCTCTGCTTCAACTACTACAGCTACACCGAAAGGTTTTATGGATTCCATAATTACATCTGCAATTTCGCTGGTAAGACGTTCCTGAAGCTGCGGACGTTTTGCAATTGTGTCAACTATTCTGGCAAGTTTGCTTAATCCAACAATTTTCCCCTTATTTGGTATATATACTACATGGGCTACGCCAATAAATGGGAGTAAATGGTGCTCACAAACGGAATACAGCGGAATATCCTTAACCATTACCATTTCCTCATGTCCATCTTCCTGGAATATTTTAATTACATTCTTAGGATCTTGACCTACCCCTGCAAATATTTCCTCACACATTCGCGCAACACGATCGGGTGTTTCTTTCAGCCCTTCTCTGTCAGGATCTTCTCCAATAGCAGCAAGGAACTCCCTTACCGCACCTTTAACCCGTTCTTTATCTATCATATTATTAATTCTGCCTTTCTTGTACATGGATCTCAGGCTTTTATATTATTAATCCATTGCATAATAATTTATATTTATGATTATAATCTTTTTTGGCTGAAAGTCAATTTGTTGGCTTTAAAAAGGTGCATTTTCTATATTTGAAGAAAAATATGGCAAGAAACGATTTTCATGTATAATATTCACTGTTCAAATTTTATACTCGGAAGATCGTATACTGCCATATTTTGTATCATAGGAAGAAAATGCGCCCGCAGTTTAGCTGCTTTTTACATTCCCAGGTAATGTCGGACATAATTCATAATCACTCCGCTGAATATCATACCGATTCCCATAAAAACAATACTTCCAACAATTAACGGAAGCCCTGCCCGGCTTTGATTTTTTACTGCCAGTATTCCCATTATTGCTCCTACAACGCCGAATATGAAGGGGTAGGCTAAAAGTGATAATATTGCGGAAATCCAGCCAATGACCAGAAACAAAGTACTATCACGTGCTTCAGCTACTTCTTCCCTGTTTTCAGTATTATTAAATTCATCCATAAATATCACCCCAGTTTATTATGCTACTGAAGAATATACAGTATGCATAAAAGCCAATTTTTTTATAGTGAACCTATAATTAATTTTGCTGCAAAAACTGGAGTATTGAAGCAGAATTAAGCATTTGAAGCTAATGTAATTTTGCGTTTAGTATATTCAATAAGACCGTCAGCATTTATAATTTCCTGCATAAACTCCGGAAAAGGAGCAGCCTTGTATTCATCTCCGCTTGTTAAGTTAACAATTTTCCCTGACGACAATTCCACAGCTACAATGTCTCCTTTGTTAATTGCTTTTGCTGCTTCAGGGCATTCCAAAATCGGCAGACCTATATTTATTGCATTCCTATAGAATATTCTTGCAAAGGTTTCGGCTATAACACATGAAATACCTGAAGCTTTAATAGCTATGGGAGCATGTTCTCTGGATGAACCGCATCCAAAGTTTTTACCTCCAACCATTACATCCCCCTTTTCTACATGGGATATAAATGTTTTGTCCAAATCTTCCATACAATGTTTTGCAAGTTCAGAAGGTTCGTGGGTATTTAAGTACCTTGCCGGTATTATTACATCTGTATCAATGTTATTTCCATACTTTATGGCTTTACCTTGTATCATTAATTTTTCTACCTCCCAGCACCATATACTTTTAGTTAATTTATAATTCATCCGGTGAGGCTATCCTTCCTGCAATGGCAGATGCAGCTGCTATTGCAGGGCTTGCAAGATAAACTTCACTTCCTGTATGTCCCATTCTTCCAACAAAGTTTCTATTGGTTGTGGATACCGCCCGTTCACCTTCTGCCAGAATACCCATGTATCCCCCAAGGCAGGGACCACATGTTGGAGTACTTACAGCGGCGCCTGCATCAACAAATATATCAAAGAGCCCTTCATTCATCGCCTGCTTCCAGATTTTCTGAGTTGCAGGAATAATTATGCACCTTACATCAGGGTGCACCTTTTTTCCTTCCATAACTTCAGCTGCAACTCTCAAGTCTTCTAAACGCCCATTTGTGCAG